>JAIFWR010000025.1 GCA_019661805.1 Candidatus Parcubacteria bacterium | reverse complement strand
CGATCGAGCGCGCCTCGCGGATGACGTTGACCTTGATCTCGCCGGGGTATTTGAGCTCCTTCTCTATCCTTGTGGCGATGTCACGGGCGAGTTTCCTCGCCTCGAGGTCGCCGACCTTCTCGGGGGTGACGAAGACCCTGATCTCGCGGCCGGCCTGGAGGGCGTAGGCCTTCTCCACCCCGGCAAAGGAGGTGGCAATGGCCTCAAGGTCCTGGAGGCGCTTCAAGTAGTGCTCCAAATTGTCCCTTCGTGCCCCAGGCCGGCCGCCGGAGATGGCGTCGGCCGTCTGGACGATAACCGACTCGAGCGTCTCGTAGGGGTACTCGCCGTGGTGGGCCTGCATGGCCTTGACGACCTCCTCGGAGACGCCGAACTTCTGGAGGATCCGCCGGCCTATTTCGACGTGCGTGCCCTGGACCTCATGGTCGAAGGCCTTGCCGATGTCGTGGAGGAGGGCACCTGCCTTCGCAACCTGGACATTTGCCCCCACCTCGGAGGCGATCATGCCGGCCAAGTGCGCCATCTCGACACTGTGGGCAAGCACGTTCTGGCTGTAGCTCGTGCGGAAGTGGAGCCGGCCAAGGATGGCAAGGAGCTTCGGATCAAGGTTATAAATCTCGACCGCAAGGGCCGCCTCCTCGCCCTTGTCCTTGATGATCGAGTTTACTGCTGCCTTGGCCTCTCCGACGAAGTCCTCGATCTTTGCGGGCTGGATCCGGCCGTCTGCTATCAAATTGTCGAGCGCGAGCTTGGCCACCGCGCGGCGCACGGGGTCGAAGGAGGAGAGGGTGATCGAGTTCGGCGTATCGTCGACGATCACCTCGACGCCGGTGGCGCGCTCGAAGGCCTTGATGTTCCGGCCCTCCTTGCCGATGATCTTGCCCTTCAGCTCGTCCGAGGGGAGGGAAACAGCGGTCGCCATCATCTCATCGGGGATCGAGGAGGAGAGGCGCTGGATGGCGCTCGTGAGGATCTCCTGGGCGCGCCGCTCGAGCTTGCCATCGGTCTCCTTCTCGAGCTTCCTCATCCGGACTATGAAGTCCTCCTCCTCCTCGCGCTCGATCGTCCTCATGAGCTCGGCCTTGGCCTCCTCCGGCGAAAGCCGGGCGGCACGCGCAAGTTCTACCTGGCGCTCCTTGGCAAGCTGTGCCGCCTTCTCCCGGAGTGCCGCGACCTCGGCCGCCCTGTGCGTGAGCGCCTCGCTCTCGCGCGAGAGCTCGCCCTGGCGCCGGTCGAGGAGCTCCTCCTTCTTCACCAAGCGGTCTTCCGTGCTCTTGGTGCGGTTCTCCCGCTCGCGCAGTTCGGAGGAGGCCCTTTGCACCATATCCTTGGCTTGCTCCTCGGCCTCGAGGACGATCTTCTGCGCCTCATCCCTGGCCTCGATCTCGAGGCGCTGGATGTCGAGCTCCATCGAGCCCTTCTTGCCCAAGGAGATGATGAGGCGCAGCAAATAGCCGAAGCCGATACCGGCCGAGGCGGCGATCAATGCCAAAAGGAGAGCGAGTTTGAGGGACATGAGAGGAGGGACCAGTCAGCCGTATCCGTCAGTCAGAGGTTAGAGGCACCGCACGGGCACAGTTTCAAGGTAAATTTTTAAGTGGAACGTCCTTACAATACTTTTATTGCAAAATCTTGTCAATGATGCCGTATTTCTTGGCGTCTTGGGCGTTCATGAAGAAGTCCCTGTCCACATCCTTCTCAATTTTCGCGAGAGGCTGACCCGTATTTTCCGACATGATACGATTCATGATCTTTCTGCTTTCGACGATGCGCTTGGCGGCAATCTCAATCTCGGTCGCCTGGCCTTCGGCACCTCCAAGCGGCTGGTGGATCATGATCTCGGCATTTGGAAGCGCGAATCTCTTGCCTTTCTTTCCGGCGGAAAGTATCCACGCTCCCATCGAGGCGGCAAAGCCGACGCAGACGGTCGAGACATCCGGCTTGATGTGGTTCATGGTGTCTATAATAGCGAGGCCTGCGGTCACCGACCCTCCCGGCGAATTAACATACAGTGAAATATCCTTCTTCGGATCTTCTGACTGCAAGAAAAGAAGTTGAGCGATAATGATATTGGCTACCTGGTCATCAATGGCACCAGCTAGGAAGATGACTCGCTCGCGGAGGAGCCTCGAGTAAATGTCGTAGGCGCGCTCGCCGAACTGGCTCTTCTCTATGACGGTCGGGATGAGATATGTCATGCGAATGAGGTTATAACAAAAAGCCCGCCGGTGCAACCGGCGGGCTTTTTGAAAGGAAACTATGACGAGGTGAAGTTCGACGGAGTGAGGTCGTAGTCCACGCCGTTGACGTCGGTGGCGTTCAAGTCGGCCTCGATTGCCGCAGCATCGTCGGAGGAGGATTGCGTCCCGATGCCCTGGAGCGCGGCATCCGAGCCCAGCGCCTTGTCGGCGCGCGCCCTCCAGAAGTAGACCGCCCCCGCGATGATGACGGCAAGGAGGATCACGGTGGCGATGACGAAGCCCGTCCCGCCAGAGCGGGAGGCAGAGCCCGGGGTCATATTAGGATTCATTGGTGCATCCATGATGTTGGGAATTATTGGTGGGTAGAGGTCGCGGTCGAGGTGGCGTGGCCCTCATTGGTCGAGCGGCCGGGCTTGAGCGCTGCGGTTGCCTTGGCGAGAGCCTGGTGGGCGAGCCTCAAGTGCTCCTTAATGGTGCTTGCGGCGCTCCTCACCTTCGCGAGATTCTCGGAGAGCTTGCTTCCCGAGATGTCTATCGAGGAGAACGCGGCCATCTCCGCCTTGGCCTCCGAAAGGTGGACCCGGGCCTCGGCGAGGAAGCCTTCTGAGGCGACAGTCGAGCCGCCGGCAGTCTTGACCTTGGCAATCCTCGAGTCGAGGCGGGTAGCGATCTTCTCGAGCCTCTCGATGGTAGCCAAGAGGATCTTCCCTGCATGCTCTACCATGCGGCGGGAGAGCTTATCCTGCTTCTCCATGCGCTTCTCGGTCGAGGAAGCGGTGGAAGAGGCGCTGCGGTCATCATTTCGGTCATCGCGGTCCCCGAGCTTTACCTGCACGGTACCCCGAATCTCGCCCA
This sequence comes from Candidatus Parcubacteria bacterium, assembly GCA_019661805.1. GTDB lineage: Bacteria > Patescibacteriota > Minisyncoccia > Phycocordibacterales > Zambryskibacteraceae > UBA5004. Next base: position 4,036 of record JAIFWR010000025.1, on the reverse strand, counting down.
GGCGGTCGTCATTCCCCCTTACCTGGATCTCATTGGCCGATGCCGTCGCGGCAAGGGCGAGGGAGACGATAGCGAGGGAGAAGAGGGTATTTTTGATTGGTGTCATGTGTCTGTAATTGGTTAAACGGACCCCTCGAGGGGTCCGTTTCATTATACCACCGCCCGGAATCGGACCAGAATTGACTTAGTTCTTGGGATATTTCTCCTTATAAAGCCTCAAACCCTCCTCAAAGGCGGCTTCGGCCGCCGCTTTCCCCTCGGTGCCGCTGATCGTGACCTTCTTGTTCTGAAGCTGCTTGTAGGTGAGGAAGAAGTGCTCGATTTCCTTCAGCGTATGGGGGTTGACGTCCTTCATGTCCCGGACAGGGTCGAAACGGGGGTCCTTGACCGGGACCGCGATTATCTTCTCATCCTGCTCGCCGCCATCCACCATGTGCATGATGGCCACGGGGCGGCACTTCACGAGGACGCCGGGGGCGAAGGGGTAGGTCGAAAGGACGACCACGTCGAGCGGGTCGCCGTCATGCCAGAGGGACTGGGGGACGAAGCCGTAGTCGAAGGGGTAGTCCTGGCTCGTGTGGAGCACGCGGTCGAGCGCGATGAGGCCCGTCTTTTTGTCCACTTCGTACTTGTTCTTGGCACCCTTGGGGATTTCGATGATGACATCCATCTTCTCCTTGGTGCCGGGGTCTATGTCGTGCCAGAGGTTCATGGTAATAATTATAACTTATTATTCTTTCGATTCTGCCGGAACCTCGCCGGTGGCGAGCTCCTCGCCCTGATTCGACTTGATGTCGATCCTCCAGCCGGTGAGCTTGGCGGCCAGGCGCACGTTCTGCCCGCCCTTGCCGATGGCGAGGGACTGCTGGTCCTCCGCGACGGTGACGACCGCGGCCTTCTCCTCGTCGTTGGTCTCAATGGACAAGACTTTGGCGGGGGAGAGAGCCTCCTCGATAAACTTCTTCGGATCGGCGGAGTACTCGATGACGTCGATCTTCTCGCCACGGAGCTCACTCATCACGGTCGAGACGCGGACGCCTCGGCCGCCGACCATGGCGCCGACCGGGTCGATGTGGGCGTCCTTGGCCTCGGCGGCGATCTTCGAGCGGTAGCCGGCCTCGCGGGCGATCGCCTTGATGACGACGGCGCCGGAGGCAAGCTCGGGGGACTCTGATTCAAACAGCTTCTCCAGGAATTTTGGGTGCGAGCGCGACAGGCGGAGGAAGACGCCGCGAGGCGACTCCTCAACGCGGTAGAGGTAGGCCCTGACCCTCTCGCCCTGGGAGAAGCGCTCTCCCGGGATCTGTTCCTCGTATGGGAGAAGTCCGGAAGCCTTGCCGAGGTCGACGAAGACGTTCCCGCGTTCCATGCGCTGGACAGTGCCGGAGACGATCTCGCCCTCCTTGGCGCCGAATTCGGAGACGAGGTGGGTCTTCTCGGCCTCCCTAATCTTTTGCATGATGACCTGCTTGGCCGTCTGGGCGGCGATCCTGCCGTAGTCGCCCTTGCTCTCTATTGGAAAGACGATCTCCTCGCCCAAGGCGGCGTCCTTCTTGATCCGCTTAGCGTCCTCTATAAGGATGTGATGTTCCGGGTTGTAGTACTCGCGGAGGTCGGTGTCAGGAACCTCCTCGTCCTCATCCATAATGACGGTCGAGGGGTCGACGACGACCTTGACCTGGTAGAACTCCGCCTGGCCGCTTGAGAGGTCGAAGGTGGTGCGGATGATCTGGCCGCGCTTGCCGTACTCCTTCTTATAGGCGGTGGCAAGGGCAGCCTCACGAACATATGTGGTTTATTTATGAAAGAAGACCGCCTAAAGGCGATCTTCTCTGTAATCTATTACTTGTTTAATGTACCAGAACCCTAAAAATTAGCAACCTGCCTTGTGTCTAGTGGCTTTAAAATATATTTAGTGGGTTATTGACAGATTATTTAAATATATGTATATTTACAGCAGAGATTCTTTCGCAGGAGGCTAGGTGTGTATCCCATTACCCGACAAGTGGCAGAAAAAGTCTTCGAGATCGCGAGCAGCAACCCTGAGGCGTTCATCGAGTGGGCATTGAGGGAGATGGAAACGGATAACCCGATGATTTACGAGATGGTTACCATTTCTCGGAAAAATTACGAAGCAGCTGGAGACAAGGGTGCGAGCATTCTGCAGTTTTTTGCTTGCATGGTGTATTGCACCATCGCCGAAGCTACCCCGCGAAAAGAGATCCCCGTGCTATCGCGAGAAGTCGGCGAACCTGTGTGGTCTAAGGTCACCGGGCAAACGAACCCTCAGCTCTTTCGTGAGATGATTGAGGAAATCCGAAGAGAGAACCGCGGAATAATCGACATGGCTGGGCAATGTATGCATTTAGCTGCCAAGACACTTCGCATTTCCAAAGAGGAAGCTCACCACTACGCGTATGCCGGCTTACTGGTCTACTACCTCCTCAAGAAACAGGAGGAGGCGAACAGCGCAAGCCTCAACTAGCCCGATATGAATAAGGTCCTGCGACCCCACTTCACGTCGGGCTTTATTCATTTAACGACCTTGACTTAGCAACTCTAAGGTGCTACATTAAATACGTGATTTCCAAGACCAAGAAGCACAAGCTCATTTCGGAAGTAGCCCTCCACGACACGGATACCGGCTCTCCCGAAGTGCAGATTTCCATACTGACGAAGCGCATCGAGGAGCTCTCGAAGCACCTCAAGGCGAACAACAAGGACAACCACTCGAGGAGGGGACTTCTCGGCATGGTCGCCAGCCGCCAGGCGCATCTCAAATATTTGGAGAAAAAGAATCCGAAGCGCGCCCTTGCGCTCCAGAGGAAACTCGGTCTGAAGAAGTAATCACGTTTTATTAGTTTAGTTTCTTTACATGACAGTTATTAAGCACAAAGCCCAGCGCGTCGGCGTATTCATCGACACGCAGAACATTTACCATTCGGCCAAGAACATCCACCATGCGAGGGCGAACTTCGGCGCCATCCTCAAGGACGCGCTCGACGGGCGTATCCTCGTGCGCGCCATCGCCTACGTCGCTACGACGGAGGGCGGCGAGGAGTCGGCCTTCTTCGGCGCGCTCGAGAAGGTGGGCATCGAGACGAGGATGAAGCCGCTCCAGATCTTCGCCGGCGGCGCCAAGAAGGCGAACTGGGACATCGACATGGCCATGGACGCGGTGAAGCTCGCCGGCAAGCTCGACACCATCGTCCTCATCACGGGCGACGGCGACTTCGTCTCTCTCGTCGAATACCTCCAGAACACCCATGGCACCCAGGTGGAGGTCGTCTCCTTCGGCCGCTCCTCCTCCTCGAAGCTCATCGAGGCGGCGGACGACTTCCTCGATCTCGACAAGAATCCGAAGAAATACCTTATAATGGGATTCAATGGACGAACCCCGCGCCGAGACGCCACCGAAGGAGCCGGCACCGCAAGCGCCGCTTAAGCAGATACGCACCTTCCAGGGCGACGTCGCCGAGGCACTCTCGCGGCAGAACGAGTCCCTCTACTCGATCCAGGCCAAGGAGCATATGAGAGGAGGAGGCGCCGCCTCCGGAGAGGCGGCGCCTCGGAGTGCTCTCCCGCTCTTCGCCGGGAGCCTCCTCCTCATCGCCGTAACCGCCTTCGGCGGTTACCTCGCTTATGGCGAGTTCGAGAGGAAGACGGCCGTACCCGCGCCATTGGCGCCGGAGAGCCTCTTCCTCTCGGCCGAGAGCTCGAGGGAGGTGGATGTCTCGGGCCTCGCGCGCGAGGATCTCGCCCAGGCCGTAACCGATGCCGCCTCCGGCACCAAGGAAGGGGAGTTGCGCCATATCGTCGTGAACGCCACCACTTCCCCCTTCCTTGCCGCCCTTGAGACAGAGGCGCCTGGATCCCTCGTCCGCGCCCTTGAGCCCGTCTTTATGCTGGGAACGATTGGTCTGGGAGACCAATCGTTAGGCTCAAGCCGGTTCCTTATTTTCAAACTCGCCTCCTTCCCCAATGCCGTTGGCGGCATGCTCGCGTGGGAGGAGTCGCTTGCCTCGGACCTCGGGCC
>JAIFWR010000024.1 GCA_019661805.1 Candidatus Parcubacteria bacterium | reverse complement strand
TCGGGCTAAGGCAGGCGGCGCCCTCCTCGCTTGCCTTCCTCACGAGCATCTCGCGGAGCCACTTCAAGGAGGTGCTCGAGTTCGTCGAGGGGCTCGGAATCGAGTTCGGCCTCGAGCCCTCGCTCGTGGGGGAGAAGAACCATGCCTCGCATACCGTCTTCGGCATCCGCGCCTCTGGTGAAGAAAGGGAGCTTTCCTCACCAGAACCAACGTACTTGGCCGTGGGCTATCGCTACTCGCGCCTAGGCAAGAGGATGGGCTTGAGGAAGGAGGTCCCGATGGCCTCGTGCACCATCTTCTCCCAAGAAAAGACTCGGCCGCGAGGCGAAGATTAGGACGCTCGGATTGATCGAGACGCTCCGCCGCGAGCGGATCCCCGTGCACCACTTCCTCGGCAAGGACAAGCTCTCGATCCAGCTCCAGGGCGCCGAGGAACTCCGCTGCAACTATCTCATCATCATCGGCCACAAGGAGGCCTTGGACGGCACCGCGACCGTGAGGAACATCCACACCCGCGCCCAGGACACCATCGCAATGGAGCTCCTGCCGAACTTTTTGAAACATATTAGTTTGTAGCCGTATTGCCAGAATTTTACGGCCGTGTTAGAGTATCTCTCGCACTATTTATGGCACAAGCTTCAGTCAATATTGAGGTCGTCAAAGGCCCCAATGAAAATAACCTAAGCGTCCTCCGACGCTTCACCAAGCGCGTCCAGGGAGCCGGCATCCTCCCCCGCGTCCGCTCCAAACGCTACAGCGACCGCACCCCCTCCGCCAATACGAGGAAGGCAAAGACCGTCGCGTATCTGAAGAAGAAGGCCGAGATCGCCGAACTGACCAAAGCCGGGAAGGTTACTGAGCTCACCAAGTTCTCCCGCCGGAAGTAAAGTGTCTATCTCCATCACCAACCGCACGCGTCAGCCCCTTCCGCGGGCTGATTTTGCTTCAATAGCCGATCATGTGCTCGGCAAGACGTACGAATTGTCCCTCGTCTTCTGCGGCGATGCGCTCTCGAGGCGGCTCAATAGGGCGTACCGCAGTCGGGACTTGCCGACCAATGTGCTCTCCTTCCCCGTTTCGAAAACCTCGGGGGAAATATTCATCAACCTTTCCAAACTCGGCGCCTTTTCCGCCCTGGAGCTCTTTATTCACGGGCTTTTCCATTTGAAGGGAATGGAACATGGGGATACAATGGAGAAGGCTGAACAAGCTCTGCTCCATGTCTCGTCACGTCGTCGCTGGCATTGATATAGGCACTTCCGAAACCAAGGTGATCATCGCCGAGGGCGTTGTTGAGAATGGCCACTTCTCCCCCCGGATCATCGGCACGGGCTCCGCGGAGAGCCGGGGGGTCGAGAAGGGCTTCATCGCGAGCGTCGCCGAGGTCGCAGAGAGCGTGCGCGCGGCCGCGGCCAAGGCCGAGAAGGCGGCGGGGGTACGCCCCCGCCGCGCCTTCGTCTCATTTGGCGGTATCGGCTTGGGGAGCATCACGGCGACGGGCTCGGTCGCCATCACCCGGGCCGACCTTGAGGTAAGCGAGCGCGACCTCACGCTCGCCCTCGAGGCGGCGGAGGCCGCGCTCTCCAAGGAAGTGACGCTCAACAAGCGCATTATCAATACCATCCCCGTCGAGTACAAGATCGACGGCAAGATCTCCTGGGGCGAGCCAGTTGGCCTCAAGGCCCACAAGCTCGAGGTCAAGGCCCTTTTCATCACCTGCCTCGAGCATCACCTGGGCGACCTCATCAAGGCGGTCGAGGAGGCCGGCATCGAGGTCGTCGACGTCGTCGCCGCTCCGGTCGCCGCCTCTTTTGTCACCGTCTCGAAGAAAGAGCGCCGGGTCGGCGCGCTCCTCGCCGACGTGGGTGCCGAGACCCTTTCCGTCATCGCTTTCGAGAACGGGAATCCCGTCTCCCTCGAGGTCTTCGGCGTCGGCGGCGAGGATATTACGAACGACATCGCCCTCGGCCTCAAGGTCTCGCTTGAGGAGGCAGAAATTATCAAGCTTGGCGGCCTCTCGCGCTCGCCCTACTCGAAGAAGAAGCTCGACGAAATCATTTCCGCCCGCCTCTACGACTGCTTCGAGTCGATCGAAGGGCATTTGAAGAAGATCGGCAGGGACAGGCTCTTGCCCGCCGGCATCATCCTCTCGGGCGGGAGTGCCAAGATCGGCGGCGTGAAGGCGCTCGCCGAGGAGGCGCTCTCGCTCCCGGCCTCCGTCGCCGAGATCCACTTCGGCCAAGCCGAGAAGGGTAAGATCAAGGACCCCGCCTGGACGGTCGCGTGCGGGCTCGCCTTGCTCGGCTTCAACTCCGACGGTGCCCAGGCCCTCACCGGGCGGAAAAGCGGGAGCTTTTCTGCGCCCGGTGGCAAGGACGTGGTTAGGAAACTTTCCAAATGGTTTTCCCAGTTTTTGCCTTAATTAGAGGGCTAAATAGTGAAACGTTTGGGTAATCGGGTCAATTGCTTTCCTTTTATGTGCCCTCTGGTAAGATAGGCCCAACCAATAACGAGAACCATGCCGCAAATCAAACCAGAGGTCGAGTCGTTCGCCAGAATCAAGGTTATCGGAATCGGCGGCTCCGGCAAGAACACGGTCAACCACATGATGAACTCCAAGGTGCGCGGGGTTGATTTCATTACGGTCAACACCGACGCCCAGGACCTCCACAATTCGATGGCGAAGAAGAAGATCCACATCGGGAAGAACCTCACCCGCGGCCTCGGCACCGGCATGAATCCGGAACTCGGCAAGCGCGCCGTCGAGGAAACCAGGGAGGAGGTCCAGGAGGCGATCAAGGGCGCGGACATGGTCTTCATCACTGCCGGCATGGGCGGCGGCACCGGCACCGGCGCGGCCCCCGTCATCGCGAAGACCGCCAAGGAGAACGGCATCCTCACGGTCGCCGTCGTGACGAAGCCCTTCTTCTTCGAGGGCATCCAGCGCATGCGCTACGCCGAGCAGGGCATCGAGGAGCTCAAGAACGCGGTCGACGCGCTCATCATCATCCCCAACGACCGGCTCCTCCAGACGGTGGAGAAGAATGTCACCGCCAAGAACGCCTTCGCCATCTGCGACAACATCCTCAAGGAGGCGGTCGAGGGCATCTCGGATCTCATCACGACCCCGGGCATCATCAACATCGACTTCGCCGACGTGCGCTCCGTCCTCCAGGACTCGGGCGCCGCGCTCATGGGCATCGGCAGCGGCACGGGGGAGAACAGGGCCGCGGACGCCGCCCGGGCCGCCATCTCCTCGCCCCTCCTCGAGGTCTCCGTGAACGGGGCGAAGGGCGTCCTCTTCTCCATCGCGGGAGGCGACGACTTGACCATGTTCGAGATCCAGGACGCTGCCAAGGTCATTACCGAGTCGGTTGACCCGAACGCGAAGATCATCTTCGGCACGGTGAGGGACGAGAAGCTGAAGAAGGGCGAACTCAAGATCACCGTCATCGCATCAAACTTCCCCGACAGCCAGCAGAGGATCAGCGCCAAGTCCACGTCCCTCTTCCAGAACTTCTCCGGACGCGACACCGAGGAGGCGCAGGCGGGGAGCAAAGGAAAGATCTTCAACACCATTTCAAGCGCCGAGAAGGCCTCCTCAAAGGAAGAGATGAAGAAGCCCGTCGGCGCTACCCCCGCCCAGCCGGTCGAGGACAATGACGATGACTGGTCTGCGGTCCCCGCATTTCTCAGAAGGAGCAAGTTGAAGTAAAATAGCGGAATGTTCGAACTCGCAATCATCGGGGGCGGCCCCGCCGGCGTCAGCGCCGGCGTTTATGCTGCCCGGAAAAGGCTCAAGACTATTTTGATTACCGAAACCTGGGGCGGGCAGAGTACCGAGAGCGCCGGGATCGAGAATTGGATCGGGACCAAAAAGATCAGCGGAAATGACTTCGGCCAAGCGCTCGAGAATCATGTGAAGAGCTATGAGGGCCCGGACTTCGCCGTGAAGGCGGGTGAGCTCGTGGAGAAGGTTTCGAAAAATGGAAAGGGATTCGAGATCAAAACGAACATGGCCTCTTACCAGGCCAAAGCTGTGCTCGTCGCGACGGGCTCCAGCCGCCGGAAGCTCGAGATCCCGGGTGCCAAGGAATACGAGAACAAGGGCATCACCTACTGCGCCTCCTGCGACGGGCCGCTCTTTGCCGGCCAGGACGTGGCGGTCATCGGCGGCGGGAACGCCGGCTTCGAGACGGCGGCCCAACTCTTGGCATATGCCAAAAGCGTGACGCTCCTCCACCACGGAGCGGCGTTCAAGGCCGATGCGCGGACGGTCGAGACGGTCCTCGCCCACCCCAATATGAAAGCGATTTTGAATGCCGATACGAAAGAGATCAAGGGCGAGAAGTTTGTGAAGGGCCTTGCCTACAGAGACCCGGAAGGCGAGCACGAACTCGCGGTCGGAGGCATCTTCGTCGAGATCGGCCTCATGCCGAGGACCTCCTTCGTCCTAGGCCTGGTCGAGATGAACCAGATCAAGCAGATTACCGTTGACCCCAAAACTCAGCGAACGTCCCAAACGGGGGTCTGGGCCGCCGGAGACTCGACTGACGCCCTCTTCCACCAGAACAACATCGCCGCAGGCGACGCCGTCAAGGCCCTCGAGGACATTTACCTCTCGCTCCGGACGTAATATAAAACAGTGAGGCCGCCGCGATCGAGAGATCGCGGCGGCCTTTTCGCAGGGTGCGTCGGACGCTTAGCGGATGTTGATGACGACCGTGTTCGTGTTCTTGTTGATGAAGCAGCCCGTGGTGGCGCAGTAGATCCCACCGCCTGCGATGGCGGCCGCAGCAGAGCCGAGGATGATCTTCCCCTTCTTCGACTTCGGCTTCCACCAGTGACTCCTTGGCGCCTCCGGGTTGTCTGCCGGCGCGACCTCTGTCACTGGCTGCTGGGCGGCAAGAGCGGCGGCCGCATTGGCGATCGGCGTCGAGGAGGACTTCGGCGCTTCCTCGTTCACCATGGCGGTGAAGACGGGATGCACCTTCCCCGTGATGAAGTTGCCGCATGAGAGGGACGCAAACCAGCTCGCATCGTTGTTGTCGAAGAGGCACTGCTCGCCGACGCGCAGCTCGCGCTTGCGTCCGTACAGGTCGATGGACTCGTCCGGCAGCACGCGGGCGATCGTCGTCTCGACATTGGGGCACGTCTTCACGTTGAGCTTCTCGACGTAGAGCGCGAGCCCCAGGCAGTTCGTGAACGTGAGGTCCTTGTGGATCTGGCGCGCAGCCGAGACCAGTTTGTTGCAGGACACGTTGAGGATCGTCTGGTCGTCGGTGGCAATCGCCTTGACGTACTGCGCCTTGGAGATCGGCCGATTGGTGAAGGGCATCGGCGGCGGTGCCTGCGCCAGGGCGGGAGCCGCG
>JAIFWR010000023.1 GCA_019661805.1 Candidatus Parcubacteria bacterium | reverse complement strand
CGTAATTTCATAGTATAATTACCCCTATGAACTTCAAATCAAAAAAGACCGGGTTGCTCATTTTGGGCATCACGTCTCTCGTGTGCTCGAGGGCATTTTTCGCGTTCCTCAACGACCCTGAAGGTCCGAATCTGCTCATAGTCGTCGTATTGGCCGCGGTCGTATATTTGCTATCTGTGGCGGCGTATTCCTTCGGCCCTGTATCCACTGGCTTTAAGAGGCTTATGCTGGCGATTTTCGTCCAGATACTCCTCGTCTCCGGCCTCTCCTTCTTCTTGAAATAAGGCTCAAAACGTAGTATCCTTATGGATATATGAAGAAAATAACGATTATTGCAGTGGTGCTGGTACTGATCGGCGGAGGTGCGTGGTATGCGATGAAGGGCGGGGCACAGCAGGCAACGAATCCTGATACGGTCGACGCCGTGACGAAGTTCTATAACAGCTGGCTTACGGCCGCCAAGGATCCTGCCGCCACGCCGGGCAAGCCAGAGCTTGCCGCCTCGGCCATCCTAAGCAAGGATTTAAGGGCTCGCCTTGCGAGTGCGGTGAGTGCTACTCCGGACCCGGTCTTGTGCCAGGCGAAGACGCCGCAGGGCATCTCTATTAGGAGCTTCTCCAATACTGCTGACAAGGCTCAAGTACTCGTCACGCCTAAGGACAAGAGCGTCAATGACGTCGCCCTCGTGACGCTGCTTAAAAGTGGTACCGGCTGGTACATCAGCGATATTAACTGCTCGGCTGGCGATGTGGCACCGGAGAAGGAATTCAGCTTTGAGAACGTAGGCTACCTCATCAAGAATTCCGTTCCCAAGCCGTACAACTCCAAGAATTGGCACCTCGTCTTCGAGGAAAAGGGCCAGCCAGGCCATGTCGTGCCTCTCCTCTTCGATGCGAAGAGCCAGTGTGTCGCCCTCGACGGCAAAGAGTCCGCGTGCAGCCCGAGCCAATTTAAGGAAGCGACGAAGGTCTCCATCCATGGCCAAATGAGCGAAGCCGGCGTCACCGTCGTCCGACTCGAGTTTGTGAAGTAAAAGGCCTACTACTAAGAGAAAGCTTACTTCTTCTTGTTCTTCTTCGGCTTCTTTTTATTTCTCTGCTGGCGGTTGTTTCCTTTGGCCATAGGCTTTTATTATAACCTACTTTGCAGTCCCTCCGGCATTTCTTGCGGTTATTGAAAGGATTCTCATTTTGTGGTATCATCGGGATATGAAGAAATCCCCCCGCCCGACCCCTGCTTCGGAACTTCCCATGTCGGAATCGGAGTTCATCGAGAGCTTCAACCGGAATATGCCCGAGGGCTACCCTCGCGTCTCTCTAACCATCCTCAAGCGCTTCAAGGAGGCTCACGGGAGCCTCTTCAAGGGCAAGGGTGCCTGGAGCCTCGACCAGCACCGGAAGCGGATGATTGAGTGGCTCCCGCAGAACCTTTCCTAGGAGGGGTGCTACACTGAAGGGGTGAGGAAAAAGTCGCAAAGGCATCTCTGGCTCCTCGCGCCGGCCGCTCTGCTTGGCGCTTTCTCCATCTTTTCCCTTTACCACTTTTCCCATTACTCCGCGATATCGCGCGATACGGACGAGTTCGCGCCGCTCGCGGAGGAATTCTTGCCGCCCGAACTCCAGCTCGCCGCGAGCCTCGAGCAATCCTTCCAGGACGAGCCCCAAGAGGTGCCGGCGCCAGGAGCGCTTAAGATCCCCATATTCATTTACCACAGCGTTCGGCCTTTCGGCGCCAATGATCCCGAGAGCCTCAAAGCCTACGAAGTCACGCCGGAGCTCTTTGAGAAGGAGCTCAAGTATCTCCAGGACAACGGCTACACGGTAATCTCGCTCGACCAGGTCGCCTACGACCTCAAGGTGGGCTCGACGGGGCTCGTGAAGCCCGTCGTCCTTACCTTCGACGATGGCTGGGCGAACCAGTACAAATATGCCTTTCCGCTCCTGAAGAAGTACCATATGGCGGCGACCTTCTACGTCTACACGCGGCCGATCGGGAGCAAGCACTTCATGACCTGGGACAACCTCAAGGAGATGAGCGCCGCCGGCATGGACATCGAGGACCACAGCCATACGCATCCCTTATTCAAAAACCTGCCCCTCGACCAGGCAGAGACGGAAGTGGTCTATAGCAAGAAGATCATCGAAGCGTATCTCACACTTCGCTTCGCCCTTCGGCTACTCGAGCGCCGGTCTCATGGGGGTCGTCAGGGATGCTGGCTATGCGACATACCGCACGACGTACAAAGGGGTGTATCAAGATAACCCGCTCCGCCTGCGCGGCACGCTCATGACGAACAGCTTCGACTACTTCGTCCAGGAGCTTACCCAATAAAAAATGCCCTGACCATTCGGCCAGGGCATTTTTTATATCGAGGCTACGGCGTGCCGACGGAGACGGCGGTGTTGTCGAGCTCGTTCGTTTCGTTGTAGACGTTATTCGGGTCGGTTACCACGCTCACGTTGTACTGTAAGTTCGGCGTGTAGCTCAAGCCAAAGGTCGAGTACGGCCAGGTGACGGTCGTGCACTTGCCGGCCAGATAGGCGCCGGGCACGTCAAGGGTCTGGCTCGATCCATTGACGGTCACCTTGACCGGGAAGGAGCGGAGGTCAACGGTGCCGAGGTTACAGAGGGTAGATTGGATGCCGCTAGTCTTGGGAGCCACGCTCCTAACGGAGAGATGGAGGCCCTGGACGGCCGGCACGGTAAGGGTGGCGGTCGGCGAGAGGGGGGCGGTGTTCGACCCTGCTCGGTAGAGGTTGTTTGGGTCGATCAGGGCTACGGCGCTATAGGTGGCGCCGTCCTGGTAGGTAAGGCCCCACGTGGCATAGCCGAAGCTCTCGGTGTCGCAGGAGTTCGCCTTCTCTGCCCCGATCACCTCGAAGTCGCGGTTGATGCCGTTCAACCGGATGCGGAAGGGTGCGCTCGTGAGGTCCTGCTTGCCGTTGTTGCAGAAGGTCGCGGTCACTCCGGTCGGGTCAAGGGAAATGTTGGTAACGGAGAGGTTGATGGAAGTCGGTATCGCGGCCGAGGATGCGCCCCGGCAGCCGTAGAGGGCCTGGAGCTTCATCCTGGTAATAGCTCCTACGCGGCCAGTGCCGACAGTGAGGCTGAAGGGGGCGAGGACGTCGTCCCGATACTTCTCCTGGAAGGAGGTAACGGCGCGGAGGGTGCCCTGGCCGAAGGTGCCGATCTCCGTGTCAGCGATGCTGTAGCCTTCCTTGATGAGAGTCTGCTGGAGCTGGAGCACGGCGAGCTTGGTAGCCGGGTCAGAGACGTTTGCGCCGAGGGACAGGTTGGTCCTGAAGTTGGTGCAGGAGCCCGCAGTCACGCTCGGGCTCAAGCTCATCACTTGGGCGGAGGCGAAGCCGGGGAGGGCCAGGAGGGAAACGAGCACGGATGCGAGGGAAATCTTTTTCATTTGCAAAGTTCTTGTGTATGACGCTTATAACGGATGATCCTCACCCTATAATATATCACGCGTTTGCAGGGCGGAATATGGATGAGAGGCCAAGGTGTGCATAGCTCCTTCCGCGCCCGTAGGGGATTTGCGCCCCGAGCCGTCTTATCTGTATACTGCCGAAACATGTCTGACATCATTAGGACGGTTAACCTGCGGAAGAGCTTCAAAAAGGGCCGCGGCCAAGGCGGCGAGGTTCTGGCGGTAAAAGGGGTCACCTTCTCCGTTGAAAAGGGGGAGGTCTTCGGCCTCCTCGGCCCCAACGGGGCGGGGAAGACCACGACCATGCGCATGCTCTCAACTCTGCTCACACCAACAAGCGGCGAGGTGAAGGTCGCCGGCCTCGATCTCTCGGCCGGCGCGGAAGAGATTCGCAGAAGGATTGGCTACGTCTCACAAGCGGGCGGCATGCTCCGCGACCTCTCCGGCCGCGACAACGTTATCTTCCAAGCCAAGCTCTATGGTATGAAGCAAAAGGAGGCCGAAGCGCGCGCCGACGAACTCGTGAGGCTCTTCCACCTCGAGGCCTATGCCGACCGCCCCGTCTCGACCTACTCGGGCGGGCAGAAGAGGATCTTCGACCTCGCCTCGGGCATCGTCCACAAGCCGGAACTCCTCTTCCTCGACGAGCCTTCGACCGGTCTTGATCCGCAAAACCGCGCCCACGTCTGGGAACAGGTAAAGAAGCTCCGAGACCAGGGCACCTCCGTCTTCCTCACCACGCACTACCTCGACGAGGCGGACGCGCTCTGCAACCGCATTGCCATCATGGACAAGGGCGAGCTCATGGCCGAGGGCACCCCAGAGGCGTTGAAGGGGAAGTATGAGGCGAAGACCCTCGACGAAGTCTTCCTCAAGATCACGGGCCACATTATGTGGAATCCCGGAGCATAACCATATGAATAAAACTCTTAAAGAAGCCTGGATCATAGGGAAGAATGAGATCCTCATCCAGATGAAGAACCCGCTGTGGCTCTTCTTCGGCCTCTTCCAGCCGATCGTCTACCTAACGCTCTTCTCGCCCTTCCTCTCCGGCATTGCGAAGGCGCCAGGCTTCCCGGCCGAGAGCGCGATCCAGTTCTTCGTCCCGGGACTCCTTATTATGAACATCCTCTTCGGCGCCTCCTTCGCGGGCTTCGGTCTCATCAACCAGCTCCGCTCCGGCTACATCGAGCGCATTCGCGTCACGCCCGTCTCGCGTCTCGCCATCGTCATCGGACTCGTCATCCGCGCGCCGGTCGTGGTGCTCGTCCAGAGCTTCATCCTCGTCCTGACCGCGATGATCTTCTTCGGCTTCCACGCGAGCTTCTGGGGCATGCACCTTGAGGTCCTTCTCATGATTCTCATTGGCCTTACCATGGCTTCCGTCTCTTACACGATCGCTCTGATTGCCAAGGATGAGGGCACACTCGCGGCGATTACGAACTTCTTCACCCTCCCGCTCATGATCCTCTCGGGCATCATGCTTCCGGTCGCCTTTGCGCCGAAGATCATCCAGCACATTTCGGCCATCGACCCGCTCCGCTACGCGGTAGATGCCTCGCGCGCTCTTGTCAGCGGCAATGTGGGCGATAACGCCGTGGCTATATCCTTCGTCCTCTTCGCGCTCCTTGCAGCTCTTGCTCTTGCTTGGTTTATCCGCTCGATGAAGGACGCCGTCTCTTAATACTGTTATACTCAAACCATGGAACACGAACATCACGAGCATCATCAAAAGAAGCTCTATAGGAGTAAGCACAACAAAGTCTTCCTCGGCATCTGCGGAGGCTTAGGTGAATACTTCGACATCGACCCAGTCGTCATCCGCCTCTTCTGGCTCCTCGCGGTGATCTTCTCGGGCATTTTCCCGGGCCTCGTTGCCTACATCCTCTCCGCGCTCCTCATCCCGAAGCATCCGTAAAACGAGAACATGGCTCAATTTAAGAAAACGGGAACGCTCTCCGATTTTCAGAAATTTATTGCCGAAGTTTATGGTTTGCCCGACGACCGGCTCTATTCGATTTGGGACATTCTTACCCAACAGCAGCGCTTCACCATGAGAGCTTTGAAGGGTATCCGTAAGGATAATAGAGAGAAGATAAAGACGAATCTCCTCATCTCTTTCTCCTGGCTTATGGCGATTGTGAACCGCCTTCATATCAATATTGAGGAGGAAGTCTGGCACCGCTTCCCCTACCTCTGTTCATACTGCGGCAAACTCCCGTGCGTGTGCAAAACTACAAAATCTTCCCGACGTGTGTCGGTGAAGGTTGATGCGAAGAAGCGTCCGCACGGACTCGCTCTATTGCAAAAGATGTTCGGAGAGATTTATCCAACTAAGGGCCGCTCAGTCGCCGATGCAGGAGTCCACTTGGCTGAAGAGATGGGGGAGGTGTCTGAGGCCATCCATAACTACCTCGGCCAGCACCTCCAGAAGCAGTTTAATGAAGTGAAAAGTGAACTTGCCGACTTCGCCTCATGCATCTTTGGCGTGGCGAACTCTCTTAATATTGACGTAGCCAAGGAGATTGAAGCAATGTACCCGAAGAACTGCCACATCTGCCACAAGGCGCCCTGTGTGTGCAGTTTCTCTGATGTTGTGTCGCTTAAGAGCTAAATTTTATAAATAAAAACGTCGGTCCAGCTTGTAGCGGGACCGACGTTCCTGTGGAGGCCCAAGCGCGAACGCTTGCTAGGCCACAGCTGCTTCTTGCTCTACGCTCTCGCGAGCCTTGCAGTGCGCGAGTTGGAGCTTAATCTCCTTGATTGTGCGTGTGCGCTGCTGAACTTCTTCACGAGCTTTCTTGATTCTCTGTCTCGCTTCCTTCTTGGCCTCTTGTTCTCTCTTGAGCCAATCTCTGAGATATGACTTGGAAGGCATAAACGAAACACTCCTTCAGGTTTGAGTGAGGTACTTGCTCTGGAATTTCATTGTAAGATGAGGCTATGCAGATTCCAAGTGAAATCCGGGGACAACTCCGACATTTGCGCACTCCGGCAAAAATCCAGGACTTCGTCAATAAACTCCGATTCAATTTCGAAAAGCGTGGCGAGACGCACCGGAGCGTGGCCGAAACCTTGAAGGCGGGTAAGGCGCACTGCTTCGAGGGAGCGCTCGTCGCGGCGGCGGCCTTCCAGATGCAGGGCCGGAAGCCGCTTATCCTTGACCTCAAGACCGTCCGTCCCGACTTCGACCACGTCGTCGCGCTGTTTAAGATAGACGGCTGCTGGGGCGCAGTCTCGAAGACGAACCACGCGGTGCTCCGCTACCGAGAGCCGGTTTATCGCTCCATCCGCGAGCTTGCGATGTCCTACTTCCATGAATACTTCTTGTATGAAAACGGCAAAAAAACTTTGCGAAGCTATTCCAAGCCTTTCGATCTCTCGAAACAGCGCATAGACTGGCTCACGAGCACCGAGAACCTCGCCGACTTGGCGCACCTCCTCGACATTTCTCCGCACACCGACATTCTCACTCCCAAGCAAATAAAGAACCTCCGCAAAGCGGACCAAATCGAACGGGACACTTTGGATAACGAGGAATACTCGTCCTAATTAAAGCGTATCCTTAAGGAACAAGCTCTCCTTCATGCCGAAGAAGACGACGACCGCGAGGATGAAGAAGAGGTGGGGGAAGGGGAGGAAGGCGAGGCTTACTGAACCCAGGGCCGCGCCGAGCATGATCCCCGCCGGCCGCGCGAGGCGGAAGATCGAAAGGAGCCCGGTGTCCGCCGCGTCAATTTTCTTAAAAAAGTAGGTCTCCGTCATGATCTCGACCAAGGCCGCCCCGACGCGGGAGAGGAAGAGGACAAGCGCCCATTTCCCCCTCTCCCCCC
>JAIFWR010000022.1 GCA_019661805.1 Candidatus Parcubacteria bacterium | reverse complement strand
CTCATGGCTCCCCTCGCCCACGACGGGGAAATAATTATTTTCGCGGCGCGAGCTTGCGAGCGCGCCAGAAGAGAGCGTCACGACGCCGTCCCGCACGCTCCTCAACTCTTCTTCCTTAGAGCTCATTGATCTCTGCGAGGACTTTCGTCGCATTAAAGCTCTGGCCGAGGAGGCTGGTGAGCAACTCCGGCTTCGCTTTCACGTTCGAGCACAGGACGACGCCTGCCGTGAGCATCGTCCGCTTCTCCGCCTCCGAGAGCGTCGTGAGGCAGGTGAGCGGGTGGAGCTTCTCCTCCTCGATCATTTGCTGGAGGCTCCCCCGCTCCGGGTAGTTCCATCCGATTAGGGTCATGCTCTTGCACTCGGCGTAATGGATCGCGGTCGAGGAGAACTTGGTATTGGTATGCCCGCCGTAGGCGAAGACGTTGTCTGCGAGGTCGTCGAAGCGCGCCTTCACATAAAGGGCGACCTTCACATCGGACTTTACGCCGAGCTCGTTGTGGAACTTCGCCTCGATCATGACGAGCTTCCTGTCGTTGTAGGCGACGACATCGACCTCGTGCGGGATGCAGCCGCCGAGGACTGTCTGGCGCGTGAGGCACTCAAATCCTTTCGCCCGCAAGATCTCGGCGACGAAGTCCTCGAAGGGAAATCCGGAGGGCCCCAGCTGCATCACCGCCCGTCGCAAGGAGTAGCTCCTCGCGACGGGTTTGCTCATTTTTGCGAGCGTGTCGAAGGCGTGACGGTAGATGTCATGCGTCGTCATGCCACTGTGAAGCGCGGGCACGAGGTGCTTAATGACTTCCTCGGTCGCTTCAGCCGAGGCGCCCGAGTGGAGGAGGGAGAAGCGCAGCTTTTCGGGGTCGAAGGTCTCGCGGAGGCCGCTCGCCTTCACGATCGTGATCTGGTCTGTCATGCCCCGATTATATCACTCAATAATCTTGTCCATCACGGCACCGCCGAGACACTCGTCCCGGTAGTAGAAAACGACGGACTGCCCGAGGGAGAGCCCGCGGACCGGTTCCTTGAACTCGATACACAGCTTCTTGCCTTCGAGGAGGAGGGTAGAGTGGAGCTTCTCCCCGCGATAGCGGATACGGGCGGCAAATTCCGGATTCTCCGGCACATTGACCCAGTTGGTGGCGCTGATGAGGATCTTCTTCGGCGAAAATTCCTTAATTTCCTCTTCCTTATCAGAAACGACGAGGACGTTCTTCTTCGCATCTTTTAGGACGACATAAAATGGCCCCGAGGACTCCCCCTTCTTGACCACGTCGAAGCCGTGCCGCTCGCCGACGGTGTAGTAGATGAGCCCCTTGTGCGTGCCGATGACCTCGCCGTCGGCATTCACGACCTTGCCGGGCTTCGCCTCGATATAGTGCGAGAGGAAGTCCTCCATCGAGACGTCTCCCATGAAGCAGATCCCTTGGCTGTCCTTCTTCTCGGCGACAGGCAGGTTAAACTTCTTTGCCAGTTCCCTCACCTCGCTCTTTTCCAGGTGCCCGACGGGAAAGAGCGTGTGTGAGAGGTCGTCCTGCGTCAGCGTCCAGAGGAAATAGCTCTGATCCTTCTCTATATCCTTGCCTTCTTTCAATGTTCCATCCTCAATTCTGGCGTAGTGCCCCGTCGCGATGAAATCCGCTCCCCTCTCCCTGGCGAATTGCCAGAAGGTGCCGAACTTGATCTCCTTATTGCAGAGCACGTCCGGGTTCGGCGTCCGGTTCTTCTTGTATTCCTCGAGCATTTTATCGACCACGCCCTGCTTGTATTCTTTTTCCGCATCGAGGAAGAGGAACGGGATCTCGAGCTCAAGCGCCACCTTCATCGCGTCACGTCGCTCCTCGCGCCACGTGCACGGAAGCCAGTCTGGCTGCCACGCGCGGATGAAGACGCCCGTCACGTCGTATCCCTCCTCTTTCAAAAGCGCGGCCGATACCGCGCTGTCGACTCCTCCGGAGAGGCCTACGAAAACTTTCTTACCGGAGGTACTTGGCGATGTTGGCTTGGTGCTCATCGAACGTTTTGGCGTAGTGCATACTACCACTTTTGTCCGACAAGAAGTACAGGTACGGCGTCGTGGTGGGGTGGATGGCGGCCGAAATCGAGACGAGGCCGGGGTTATTGATGGGCTTCTCCGGCAGGCCCTGGAACTCGTACGTGCCCATTTCGGAATCCACCTGCAAGGGCATCCCGAGCTTGAGGCGCTTCCAGAGGACGTCGGCAATCCTTTCCCGGTCGGCCTTGGTCTTCGCCTCCGCCTCGAGGAGCGAGGCCATGGTCACGATCTCTTCGACCGACTTGCCGGACTTCTCTATTTCCGGCAGGAGGGGGAAGATGCGGCGCACGAAGTTGTCGTGCATGAGCTTAATGGTCGAGGTCGCGTTCGTCGTGACGGGGACGAAGTACGTGTCGGGGAAGAGGTATCCCTCGGGCGCCACCTTCTCGAAGGAGGCGTTGTCGAAGAATGGGAATTCTTTCCCGAAGAGGTCTGAAATTTGGGCGACGGTGAAGCCCTCCGGCACGGTGACCTTGGCCGTCTCGATTTCATGATCGCCCCGCGAGACCCTCCACGCGACGATCGGGGCGGTCGCCGGCTTGCCGAAGTAATACTCACCCGCCTTCATCCGGCGCTCGCCGCCGAGGAGGACGGCGAGCGCCTGGAAAGCGTATGGGAAGCGCACGATACGCTCCCGCCCGAGGAGGCGCGAGATCTGCCCCAGGCCCGAACCCTCGGGGATCGAGACAATCGTCCCCGGCACAAAGTCCCCCGGCGCCGAGATCCCCCACGCAAAGAGCAAAAAAGCGATGCCCGCGGCACCGAATATGAAAAGGTCTCTCTTGGAGTTTCGCTCCATCATCAGACGGGGAGGTTCGCGGGGGCCTCGGCCCTCTTCGACGGCGCGCGGCTCAAGGTCGGGGTAGTGGCGACAAGTCCGGGGAAGTGAAAGAGGGTTGCGAGCTCCTCGGTCGTGAGGACGTACGGTTTGCCGTTCAGATTCTTGTACGGGACGTTGAAGAAAGAGCGGCGCTTGTAAGCGTCTATGTGAGTGCTTTGGATATTCCTCTTCCTCATTTCGCGGAAGTCCTGCCACGGATACGTCACGCTCATGAACTTGTCTGGCCTGATGCCATTGAGGTTGTCGGAGCCGAACTGGCGCATCGAGCCGATGAGACCCATGAGCTTGGTCTTGTCGAAGATGTCCTTGGGAGCGACGTAGAGCAAGCGGATCATGCTGTCGAAGGCAAGCTTGCCGGCATTCCTCTCGATGGCCTTGATAGTCTCCTTCTGCTCGTCGGTGAGGGCCATGAGGGTAGGGGGTTTGTCCTTCTCGGCCTTTACGGGAGCCTCATTCTCGATAATCTTCTTGACCTCTTCCTTGACGCCTCCCTTCCAGTCGGGCTTGACGACCAGGCGGGAATCTATGAGGCCCTCCTTCTTGTTGGCGCGGATGAGAATCTGGATGCCCGCCACCTCTCCAGGCTTCAAAGAGCCCAGGTATTCGAGAACGGGCGTGATCGGGTCGATAATCTCCTCTTGCTCCTTGTTGCCTTTGTCGAGCTCGTATTCGACATACGTCTTGATGGGATACGCGTCGGCCTTGTTGAGCTTGGTCGTGACGCCGAACATGCTGATCTTGTCCGGATCATAATGGAGCGCGCGGGCATAGTCTACGGCATCAAGAACCTGGGCCTCGGGGTACTGGGCGTAAATCCTCGACTCAATGATCCTCTTCCAGTTCGACAGCGCCCAAATGAAGAACTTCACCTCGCCGCCAATGGAGACAATCTCGAGAGAGAACCACGGGCGAAGCTTCCCTTCCCAGAAGGCGTCGGCAAGGTGTCCGGCGCCGGAAGATTCCCAGAAGCCGTTTAAGACCAGTTCCATGGCGGCGGGGCTCTTGGCTACCTCGCGCGGCAGCCTCACTTCGAGGAACACGCTTCCCTGCTTGTTGATCCAGTCCTGGTGAATGTAGGAGAGCCAGAGGTGGAAGGCGACGCGAATGGCAAGCGCCGTCGCCCATATGGGCCAGAGCAAAACGATGACGTGGAGCGCCCTGTTCAAAATCTCATTATCGAAAAGTGCCACGAAGTCCGCGAGCATTGCTCCCCCATTCTAACACCAAAACGGCCCGGGCGGCGTGGATTACGCGACGTGGTACCTGTTCTCCTTATCCTTCTTGAAATACTTCGGGTTCTGGAGGTTGACGAGGATGGTGTTCTCCTTGACGTAGCGCTCCTTCAGGACCTTCTCGACGATCTTCTCCTTGGTGAGCGGGCCCTCCTTCTCCAAAATCTTTTTGATCACGTCCTTGACGACGCCCGACATATAGCCCCACTCGGCAAGCGCGTAGAGCCCGCGGCCAACGAGGACGAAGCGGGGGTCCTTGATGAGCTCGTTGTGAGTGGTCGCCACGTGAGCCTTCTTGTTGAAATACTGGCCAATAGCCTTCGCCACCTCCTTGAAGTGGATCGGGGAGCCGTGCTTCCTAATGACGAGGAAGGCGTAATCCCTCATGCCCTTGGCATTCACGTTCGGGGACGAGGAGCGGCCCCACTCGCCCAAGGGGTTCTTGCCGATCTTGTGCGAGATCGAGAGCCAGCGCTTGATCACTTCCTCGTTCTTGTATTTGTCGTTCATATCCTTGACCTCCGAGAGGAAGTCGTCGATAAGGTCGCTCTCAAGCACGAGCTCGTCGTCGGAGAGCTTGGAGTAGAGCTTCTTCAAGGCGCCCTCGATCCTCTCCGCAAGCTCGGAGTCGACGTGCCAGCGGTGCTTGAACTCCTCGTCCTCCTTCTCGCGCCTGAAGTCCTCTCCGATCACGAGGAGGAAGTGGATATGGTTCTGCGCCGAGGGATCCTTGGCAAGGTGCGAGAGGAGGTCCTTCTCCGCAACGATGCCGCCGAGCTCCATCAAGAGAGCCTTCAGCTCGACGAAGGCCGCCTCAGCGTCCTTGTAGGCCTTGGACTTCCTAATGGCGGCAAGGGAGTGGTTTTCGATCTGGCGCACGCGCTCGCGGGTGATCGCGTACTTCTTGCCGATCGCGTCGAGTGTTAGGCGCTGCGGTCGGGGACCGAGGCCGTAGCGCGAGACGAGCACGTCCTGCGCGCGCTTGGCGAGGACGGCAAGGAGCTTCTTGGTGACCTCTTTGGGCTTGAAGCTGAGCAGTGCCTTGTCATTCATGTGCCTATTTGTATCATTGCGTAGTTATAGTGTCAAGTATTGTCAAGATAGGACGAAATTGACGAGCTTTCTCGGCACGTACACCGCTCTCCCGACGGCCTTCCCCTCGAGCCAGGTGACCACTTCGGGCAGGCTTTTAGCCCTCTCCACGGCCTCCGCTTCGCTTACGGCGGCGGGCGCGACGAACTTCCCGCGCACCTTGCCGTTTACCTGGACGACGATCACCACTTCTTCGGGCGCGAGCCTGGAGTCGTCATGCTTCGGCCACGGTTCCTGATGAATAGACGTACCATGGCCCATAATGCGCCACAGCTCCTCCGCGACGTGCGGCGCGAAGGGCGCGAGCAATTTCAAAAGCGTCTCAAATTCTTCCTTGGAAACTTGTTCCTGCTTCTCGAGCGCATTGACCCAGATCATGAGGGCGGAGACGGCAGTGTTGAAGCCGAGCGTCTCAACGTCATCGGAAACTTTCTTTATAGTCTGGTGCATGAGCGGGGAAGAAGAGTTTCCGGAAGAAATTGTGGCCTGGCCTGGAGCTTCCACACCTTGTCCAAGAAGCGGCGCGGGCCCGAAAGCGAGCTCTCATTCCACTCGATCGCCTGCTCGAAGGGGCCCATGAACATCTCATAGAGGCGCAGGGTGTCCGCGCCGAAGCGCTCGACGATGGCGTCGGGGTTTACAACGTTTCCCTTCGATTTGCTCATCTTCTCTCCCCCTTCGGCCAAGATGAGTCCGTGGGACGTGCGCTTCTTGTACGGCTCGCTCGTCGGCACGAAGCCGAGGTCGAAGAGGAACTTGTGCCAGAAGCGGGAGTACAGGAGGTGGAGCACGGTATGTTCCATGCCGCCGTTATACCAATCGACCGGCATCCAATATTTCAATTTATCCTGGGCGGCAAACTCCTTGTCGTTATGCGGGTCCGCATAGCGGAGGAAGTACCACGAGGAGCCCGCCCAGTTGGGCATGGTGTCGGTCT
>JAIFWR010000021.1 GCA_019661805.1 Candidatus Parcubacteria bacterium | reverse complement strand
TGGTGGCAGTGAAATTCTGCAAGGTCGTCGAACCGAGTGCCAAGTGATCCTTCGAGGTGAAGCTCTGCAGAGTGCTGGAACCGTTGGTTAGGAGATTAGTGGTGAAGAAGTTGGTGCTTGAGGCGGAACCGGTGATAAGGAGGCCAGATACGGTGGTAGAAGCGAGCGTCGAGGAAGCGGTAGCGATGAGGCTGTTCGCTCCCGTAAACTCGATGGTCGTGGAAGTGGCGTTTTCGCCCGTTGCTAGCTTAGTGAATGGATAGGTAAACGTGCTTGCTGCGGGGAAAGTGGTACGGCAGTCGCCAGAGAGACAGAACGTGGTTGCGGCAAGATTCGTCGAGGTGGCGTTAGTCGTAGTGGCATTCTGCGCGGTAAAGCTCTGGAGCGTTGTCGAGCCAGCCACGAGGAAAGAATTATTAACGGTCGAGGAGGCATTGGAGAAGAAGCCGCCAAAGAGGGCAAGTGTCGTCGAGGTCGCCTGCATCGTGCCGGAGGTCAGGAAGGGATAGGCAAAGGTCAGCGCTGCGGGGAAAGTGGTCCGGCAGTCGGTGCCGAGGCAGAGGTTAGTAGTAGCGAGGCTCGTCGTGGTGGCGGCTGTGCCGGTGGCGTTGGTGAAGGTGAAAGTAGTAAGGGTCGAGGATGCCGGCGCGAGAAAGCCGTTCTGGAAGGAGAGTGTGGTGGAGGTGGCATTCTCTCCCGTGCCGAGCTTGGTGAAGGGCCAGGAGAAGGTGGAGGCGGCAGGAAATGCGACACGGCAGTCGCCCGCAAGACAGAACGTTCCCGTCGAGAGCGTAGTCGAGGTGGCGTTCGTCGTCGTAGCATTCGATGCTGTGAAATTCTGCAAGGTCGAAGATCCGTTCACGAGAATATTTGTTGCCACATGGAAGGCGGAAGTGAGGAAGCCGATCACGCCGGTGTTGGCGCGGAGCTGCGACGTGGAAGCGAGATTGCCTACGTACAAGTCGGTCGCGGTGGCGTTAGCAGAGAGGAGCGATGTGACGGTCGTGGAGGCGAGTGTCGAGGAGGCGGTGGCGATGAGGGAGTTCGCTCCGGAAAAGACGATGGTCGTGGAAGTGGCGTTTTCGCCCGTACCTAATTTTATGAACGGGTAAGCGAAGGAGGAGCCGGCGGTCGGCCACGTCGTCCGGCAATCACCGTTGACGCAGAGCGTGCCGGTCGAGAGCGTGGTTGAAGTCGCGTTCGTCGTCGTGGAGTTGGCGGCGGTGAAGCTCTGGAGCGTGGTCGAGCCGAGCGCGAGATAATCCTTGCCGCTGAAACTTTGGAGCGTCGTCGAGGAGAGGCCGAAATACTGATTGAAGATTTTCGAGGCGCTCGTGTTCGGGTCGAAGTAGACCGGCGCCGTGGTGGTCGAGAAGTTTCCCACCGTGACGATGTCCGTGTTGTTGTTGGGGTAATTGATGAACCGCCCGGCAACCTGGGAGGTCGTGGTAGACCAAGTGCCGCCGGAGGCACCTCCCGATCCCCCGCCGCAGGCCCCCGCGGAGACAGAAATTATGCCGTTATTGTCCGTCTGAAGGCAGCGCGTGCCGAAGCCAGCAAGCCCCGCCATAGAGAAGTTCGAGGAGACGTGGAAGTTGGTCGAGGTGGCATTAGTGGTCGTGCCGTTGGTCGCCGTGTAGTTCTGGAGGGTCGAGGAGCCGGTGACGAGAAAGAAGGTCGAGGTAGCGTTCCCTCCGCAGGTTTCCCATTGCCCGTTCTGGTAGCACCTGAACGAGTTCATGTTGCTGTTGTAGTACATGGCGCCGTTGACACCTAAGGGGTCCCCAGTGGTGTTCTTGGTGTCGAAGACGAAGAGCGAGGGGGCGTTGGTGCCCGCCCCGGTGCCTACCTGGACCCGGTCATGGATGGTGTCGAGCGCAAGGATCTGCGGCGTGCCCGTCGAACCGAGCATGAGCCCCGCCGTCGAGGAAAGCGCCGTGCGGAGTGACGGAGCCTGGATGCTCGTGAAGAGGCCGAGGCCCGCGTTAAGCACGTTCGCGAAGAGGTTGGTCGAGGTCGCGTTCGTCGTCGTCGCATTCGCGCTCGTGAGGTTCGTGATCGTCGAGGAGGCGCTCACCACCGTGCCGGCCATCTGCGCGAACGCCGAGGAGGTGATCTGCTGGCGCGGCGTAAGCGTCTCGAACAAGGAGCCGTTCGAGGAGACTTCGATCTTTAGGAAAACAGTCGATGTCGAGAAGTCGTAATCGAGCGCGTCGGGGTAGCCGTTCGCCGTGTCGCCGATGTTGACGTTGAAGAGGCCCTCCTTTACCGTGGCCGTGACCGCGGTTGGGTTACTTGAGATCGGCCAGAGCTTCGCACCGCCGCTTGCCGCATCCCAGAGGGAGAACTTGAAGTAGTACGTCGTTCCCGAAGAGCTACCGAGGAGGCTACCGGAGGAATTCGCAAGCCGGCCCTGATACGAGATCATCATCGGGACGCCTGCCGCGTCTGCGGAGGACGGTAAGACCGCGAAAGAGCCGAGGAGAAGCGCTCCCGAAAGAACTATGGCTATTGGCTTCTCTAAGAACGTGCCGTTTTTCACTGTGGCAATGCATTAATTATAGCAATCAAAATGGCAAAAAAGGCCTTAAAATAAGGCTCGAAATGGCAAATCTCAATTATGAAAATTGGAGAGGATCCGAGCTATTTTTCCGAGCTATATTTCGGTCATTTTTGTCGGGAAAAGCCTCCTTCCCTCACATTAATCATCACCATAAATCATATACAAACATTGATAAAGATGCATAAAGCTTTCTTGGCGATTTCCAAACCATTCATATTGTTGCGTTGTGATAAAGTCGAGGTTATTTTTTAGCGTTCTTTTCCTTTCAAACCCTTATGATAAAAAAGCACTCCCCTTCGGGAGCCGGAGCAGAGACACAAGCCGTCTGGCGTCTTGCCGCGTTATCCCCACCTAGCGGGAGAAATGCGCCACGGCGCTCCAATTCTTCGCGAGCGACTCGAGATAGCTCTCTTTGGAAAGGAGTTTCGATTCGAGCGTGCGCTTGAGGTTTGCACGCAGGCTTTCCCGCTTCTGGTTGTGTTCGACGAGCTCCGCGATCGCCTCGGCGAAGAGGTCCGCGCGACCGGGAGGAGCGAACAGCGCGTCCCTACCGTTCTCAAGCTCGCGCGCGATCCCGACGGGAGTGGTGATGACGGGGAGCCCGGAGAGTCCCGCTTCGACGAGCGAGAGCCCGTAGCCCTCGAACAGGGATGTTTGGACAAACACGTTCGCACTCCGGTAGAAGGATGTAAGATCGTCCTGCCATCCGACGAACTCAACCCCACCCTCGAGCCCAAGCTTCCTCGCGAGGGCCTTGAGCCTCCCTTCTTCCGGACCATTGCCGACGACGAGGAGGCCCAGGTCCGGGTACGACTTCCTCACGAGCGCCAACGCCGCAAGCGCCGTGCCGAGGTCCTTCTCCGGCGAGAGGCGCGAGACGGCAAGCGCGATGAAGCGCCACGGGTAGCGCGCATGGAGGTCGAAGAAGAGTCTCGCGCCTTCGATCCTCTCCCTGTCGACGTAGATCGGGAGGACCGAGACGGGCGCCTTCGCCATGGGTGCTATCCTCCCCTTCAGCTCCTCGCTCACGACGCGGACGGCGTCAGCGGAGGCGAGCACCTTTCTCGCGAAGAACTTTCGCACCCGATTCTGAAATCCGGAAAAGTAGGGAGAGAAAATATCGGTATGAATCTGGACCTCAAGCGGCAGGCGCCACCTCTTCTTTATCTGGAGTGCCGCCCAGCCGCATTCGAACGGGTCCTGCGCGGTAATGAGCGAGGCGCCGCGGACAAACCCCTTTTCCTTCACAATCCTCTTGCCGATCCTCGCGGCATCAAGCGGCCTAAAGATATTTGCAAAGGAATTCGTCGGGTACGCCCGCACGTTGCCGGCAATCTGCGCCTCTTTCAAACCGTGGGAGCGGTCCGAAAGGAGGACGATGTGAAGCTCCCCTACCAAAGCCCCGTACTCCTTCATGCGCAGGGAGACCGCGCTCCCCGGCACGAGGATACTCCGGTCGCTCGAGATCATGAGGATTTTCAGAGGCTCTGCCATATATCAAGGTACTCCCGGGCCATATCCTCCCAGGTGTGGGTGAAGGTGAAGCGCACGATTTGGCTCCTCTTGGCTTCGTAATTGGCGGGGTCGAGGAGCCATCTGGCCTTCTCGGCGATGTCCTTGGGATCCTGGGGGTCGACGAAGAGGCCGATGTCCTTGATCCGGGGCGAGAGGCCGTTCTCCCGGGTGAGGATGAAGGGCTTGTCCAGGCGGATGGCGTCGAGGATGGTGTTGGGGCTTATGTCCCCGAGCGAGGCGATGATGACGGCGTAAGAGGAGGCGAGCTTCTCGAGGAAGGCGTCATGAGGCACGGTCGCCGTATCGAGGAGACCGCCCGCCTCCGCCACGCCGCCTTCCCTAAAGGCCTTCTCCACGAGATCCGCATTCTTCCACTTGAGCTTCCTCGTCGCGGCAACGAAGTTCGTTGTGGAAGGCCGGTGCGAAGGAAGCTTGGAGCCGTAGTAATTTTCGACGATGAAGTGCCTCTGCTTCTCCAAACCGTACGGCTTCATGAAAATATTTTTCTGCCATTCGGTGCTCCACACAATCGCAGCAAGATTCCGGAGGGCCCATCTCGTGAGATAAAAGGTGATCTTCTCCTTCGGCGAGAGCTTGCCTATCCTCTTCTGATAGAAGTCTTTCAGCAAGACGAGGTCTCCTGTCCGCTCGACATAGGATTCCCAGAGAGCGTCCCCGCCGGTCCTGAAGATGACTTTCTTCCCAAACAATTTCGCCGCCACGACGACCACCCCAGCACTGAATGAATCAAGCCCCAGGATGTAATCCGCTTTCGCCACGGCCGGGAGGATATAGAGAAGAAACACGATGTGCCGGATGCCCCAGGGAACCTTCCTGAACCGGCCGAAAATCTTGACGATAACTTCGTGGCCTTGGGAAGCCCAGGTGTCGCCCAGGTTCTTCGCGTATTCGGCCGGGCCGCCGATCTCCGGGGGGTAGATGCCTGTGGCGATGAGGATCTTCATGTGGTAGCAAATACCTTACTCCTCATCTCCCCCGCTATCAAACTCCAGTCATACTTCTCCCGGACCAGCTCGAGCGCGTTTTTCCTCACCTTCTCACGGAGGGCGGAGTCCCCGATAAGCCTTTTGACCGCCTCCGCAATGCTTGCCGGGTCGCCCGGCTTCGCAAAGAGGCCCGTCCCGCCATCCTTGAGGAAATCCGTGATGCCGCCGACCGGCGTCGCCACGACCGGGAGCCCCGCCGCCATCGCCTCTATAAATGAAATTCCCTGTCCCTCCGAGAGCGACGGCCGGACGAAGATGTCCGCCTCGCGGAGCCGCTGCGGGATCTCCTCCTGCGCGACGAATTCTCCTTAAGCGGCTGCTCAAGCGGCCCGGAGCCGACGATCTTTAACGATACGCTCTCCGGCAGGAGCGCCATGGCTTCGATCAGGTCCCCGACGCCGTTCTTTACCACGAGGCGCGAGGTCGTGATGAGGAGGACATTGCTCCTATCAAGCTCCCGATGGCCGGGCTCGAATCTCCGTATGTCCACCCCGTTTGGCACGAGCGCCGCCCTTCCCTTGAACCCGAGTCTGCGGGCTCGCTCAAGAAGGTAAGTACTGATAGCGGTTAGGCGATCCGTCCTTCGCAGGGCAAGCCTCCAGGAAAGGTCGACGAGCCCGCCCCATTTCCACTTCAAATAGGCTTCGGAGTCGCCCTCCTGGAGCGTGAGGACCAGGGGAACCTTCTTTCTCCTTATTGCCCGCCGGAGGATGTTGACGATGTAAGGTGCGCCGGTCGAGAACGACACCATGATGCCCCAGAAGAAGTCGTAAGGCCTTTCCCCGTGGAGCCGCCACGCCCTTGCCGCTCCGGCAAACGGCAGGAGGAGCTTGTCGAGAAGCGGGATGCCCCAACCCAGGCGGTATACGGTGACGGCGCCGATCTTCTCCGTCGCCGGCAGGCTCTTGTCGAGCCGCGCGGTAATGAGGTCGAACTCAATATC
>JAIFWR010000020.1 GCA_019661805.1 Candidatus Parcubacteria bacterium | reverse complement strand
GTCGGAGGGGGCGGTGGAGGAGGTGGCGGATTGTCCGTCTTACAGCCGCAGTCCTTGCTACCGCCGGAGGGGGTGCAGCCAAGCGGGATGAAGCCGGTAAATTCGATGGAGATCGATTGCCTGATCGTTTTAGCCGTCGCCGGGTCAGTGCCGCCTCCGGCAAGCGTGGCGTATCTCTCCATTTTCATGTCCGAACTCTTCCAAAGAGCAATATCCTCTCCCTTATTGGGATTGCTGTTGCCGTTCAGCACTTCGGCCGTGGCATTGAATCCTTGCGTTGTTAATTCTTGCGCCACTAGTATCATGAACTGCTTGCCGTTCGTCTTGAAGCCGTTCGCATCTTCGAGATTCGGCTTATCGGCGATACCGCCAGGGTTTGCCGAGAGGATCGCATTGATGGCGGAACCCAGGTTTGAGCCGTATACGTTCCCGGTCGCCGAGCATTGGCCTCCACTACCTCCCCCGCCGCCCTCCGCTTCATCAATGGATTCTTTAGAGCCTTTGCAAGGAGGTCCGAGCGTAGTGTCGGTTCCGCCGAAGTAGCAGATGTCGAGTTCTCCGTCTCCGTCAGTATCGGCGCCGTCGGGCACCTTGTCTCCGTCTATATCTATCCCAGTGCCGCTTCCGGGCGGATCGTTTGGATTCGGTTTTGGGATAATAACTCCCCTTCCCTCCTCGCCGGCGTAGGCTGTCTTATTGAAGAGACCCTTCGGGCCGAAAACGTAGCGCTGAAGGAGGCCTGCGGCAAAGGCGCTGATGAGCTGATCCAAATGCTGTGCGGTGACGAGCTTATCGAGACCAGAAGGAAGAACTTTGTCGAGCTGCCCCTTGATCGTCGCGCCTGGCGTCACTACTTTTTCCGTACCGATGCACGTCTTCTTGCCGGTGGGTTTGCCCGTCATTGGGTCGATGTCAGGAAGTTCCGTTCCATCGCATTGCTTGAAAGAGAGGAATCCCTGGTTCCAGTTGAGTTGCTGTTGCTGGAGACCGACCTTCTGCGCGATCCGAGAATCAAGCTCGATTTTGGCTGCCAGGTAGGCGCCATAGGGATTGTTGGTCGGCGTTTGGGTCATAGAGAACCACGCGTCCCACCCTCCTTGGGAGAAGTCGTTATAGAACTTCTCGATATTTCCCACCACGCCGGTGAGGGTGCATTGGAATGGCTTAGGCTCATAGTACTGTTGGGTAAGGGAAAGCCTAATATTGGCTTGGAATGGCGAGCAGAGAAGGCCTAAGTCGCTTCCTTTGATAAAGTCGCCCGCCACGCCATCGGCAATACCGGTAAAGTACTGCCCGGGATCGGTGGCATAGGCCGGGTTCCCGTCGAAGCCGGACTGAGCCCATTTCACCGTCGAGGAGACAATCCGGTCTATGAACTTTTGAGCTAGA
This sequence comes from Candidatus Parcubacteria bacterium, assembly GCA_019661805.1. Taxonomy (GTDB): domain Bacteria; phylum Patescibacteriota; class Minisyncoccia; order Phycocordibacterales; family Zambryskibacteraceae; genus UBA5004. Next base: position 5,742 of record JAIFWR010000020.1, on the reverse strand, counting down.
ACCATGGCAAAACTGTCCACGATCCTGTCCGCGAGCGCCTTGATATCGATAACGATGTCGCCGAAGCCTAAAATAGCCTCGGCTTTCGGTGTCCGTTGTGGGAGGTAAAACACCGGAACGAGAAACGACACCATGAGGAGTACGGTAACGAACTTCTTAACCATTTCGCTTAAAATTATATACCATGTCCGGTGAGGGTCTGTTTGATTCCCGAGAGGATCTCGGCCTCTTTCTCAGCATTGCTTTTGTAGGCGAGGAGTCCGGCGAAGGAACTCGTCGGATCGGTGTCGAATCCGGCAAGCGCTTCCGCGGCGGCGGCATCCTGGAGGTATATATTAACGAGGGCGAGATGCGCTTCCGCGAGTTCGGCGGGAACGGAAAGATTCTTGAGTGCCGAAGCCGCAGCTTTGTAGACCTCTGCTATTTTAGAGAACCGGTGGGCTCCCGCGGTGTCCGGAGAGATAACGCCGTCGCCGGAATTTGCAATGAGACTTGTCGCGTAAGCACGGTAGGCTTCCTCCAGGGCGGCACTATAGCTTTCGAAATTTTTTCGGTCATTCGGGACGATATGAAGATCGAAGCCGGAAAGCTGCTCCGCAGAGATGACCGTCGGGATGCTTTCGACGTACTTGTCGGCCAAGAGGGAAAGGTTATCCTCCGTCGCCTGGCCGTTTTGGGCGAGCGAAATGTAATCCATGATCAATTGGCGGCCTACGAGATCAGTCGTCGTAAAAGGCTCTGCGCCCGCCGGGGGCGTGCTTGTTGCCGTGTCGGCAAACTTCGACACGAGCTCGTCGTAATAGGCCTGGGGCATTTCCTGATTCGCCACCGCCACGAGCCCTGGCGCCGGAGTGGCGCCGACGAGCCGATACCAGGTTGCCCAGCTGACCACAGCCAAAGAGGCGAGGAGCGCCATGATGATTCCCGGTCGCATAATGCCAAAATTATATCACGAGAAGTGCGGCGATTTGCCCCCAGGTCTCAAGGGAAACGTCCTCGGCGCGGATATTGGGGTTGAGGGCGAGCTTTTGGAACGCGTTTTCGACCTTTTCCCTGCCGAAGAGGGCGGAAAGGTTGGAGGAAAGCTTCTTCCGCTTCGACTTAAATCCCGCCTTAAGGACGCTGAAGAAGAATTCCTCGGAAAATCCCCTGAAAAACGCCTTGGAAATGCCTCCGATGGCAATAATGGCGGAATTGACGGAAGGCGCCGGGGCAAAGGAGCCCGCGAGGACCTTCTCCACGTAGCGGGGGGTGCCGTAAGCCTTCACTGATATGGAAAGGATGCTCTCTTTCCCGTCTCGTGCCACGATCCGCCTCGCCACTTCGTCCTGGACAAGGAGGACCATGGCCGAAGGCTGGTGCTCGGCAGACAAAAACTTTTCTAAAATGGCACCGGTGATGTTGTACGGAATGTTGGCGATCAGCTTGTAGCTCTTCGCGATCGGCTTGGCGGGGTTAAAGTCGAGTACGTCGCCGTGTTCGAGAACGAGCTTTCCCCTCCTGATCTCGCCTCCGAACTTTTCGCCAAGCAGGTTGAAAAGTTCGTCATCCTTCTCTATCGCGAGGACCGAGGCGCCGGCCGCGAGAAGCTTTTTCGTCAATACGCCCTCGCCCGGCCCGATCTCGAGCACGGCGTCATTCTCCCGCACGTCGCCTGCCTCGATGATCGCGTCGAGCGCGCGTGTGCTCCGGAGGAAGTGTTGCCCCAAGGATTTTTTCGCGAAAACCATGTCAGAAGTCTATATCAAGGAGCGGTTTCCGGCCCGGCGCCACGCCGACGTCATTCCAGTTATCCTCGTCGATGAGCTCGGCCGGGATATCGATGATAAATTGCGACGGCATGTTCACCTCTTGCCTGCCGAAGACGGTGCGGAGCTGCGCGTAGGAGAGGAAAACGATTTTCCGCGCCCGGGTGAGCGCGACGTAGAAGAGGCGCCGCTCCTCCTCGGCCTCTTCCGGCGTCATCCGATCCTCATTCATTTTTTCGTGCGGGAAGAGGCCCTCCTCGAGTCCGGCGATAAAGACGATGTCGAATTCGAGCCCCTTCGCCGCGTGCACCGTCATGAGCCGCACGGCCGGCTCCTCTTCGCGCAGCTCGTCCTGGTCGCTCTGGAGCGCCGCGTCGGTGAGGAAGGCTTCGACAGCTGCTTCTGGTTCCATCGAGTCATAACGGCTGGCGAAGGCGACGAGCTCATAGGCGTTCTCGAGCCGCGCGGCGCCGTCTTCCCCGCCCTCCTTCCACTCCTGCTCGAGTCCGGAGTGCTTGATCGCGAAGGCCACCGTTTCGGAAAGCTTCTTCTCCTCCGAAACTATCCTCATTTCCTCAAGAAGGGCGTAAAACCTGTCTATTTTCGCCCTCATGGCCGGCGGGAGGGAGAGGTCGTTCGAGAATATTTTGGCAATCGAGGCCTTGCCGACGCCGCGCGCGGGCGTGTTGATGATGCGCTTCAAATCCGCCAGGCTCTCCGGATTCCGCGCGGCGCGGATGTAAGAAATGAGGTCCTTTACCTCCTTCCGCTCGAAGAAGCGCAGGCCGAGTATCTGATACGGCACGCCCTTCTGCATGAACGCCTCTTCGAGCACGCGCGACTGGAAGTTGGCGCGATAGAGGACGGCAATTTCGTCCGGACCGGTACCCTTCTTGATCAGTTCCTCTGCCTTGGTCGCGATAAACTCGGCTTCCCCCGCTTCGTCGAGCGTCCCTTTGACGAAAATCTTTTCGCCGTGGCCATTCGCGGTGAACAAATTCTTCGGCCGCCTGACCTTGTTCTTCTCGATAATCGCGTTTGCGGCGGAGAGGATCGTCTTCGTCGAGCGATAGTTCTCCTCGAGCGTGATCACTTCGGCTTCGGGGTAATCCTTCTCGAAAGCGAGGATGTTCTTGAGCTCGGCGCCGCGCCAGGAGTAGATGTTCTGGTCGATGTCGCCCACCGCGCAGACGTTGTGCGCCGACCCGACCAAAAGTTTTGAAATTTCGTACTGCACGCGGTTGGTGTCCTGGTACTCGTCGATGTGGATGTAGCGCCACATCTTCCGGTAATAGTCGCGCACTTCGGCATTCTCGCGGAGTAATCTCAAGGTCTTCAGCAAGAGGTCGTCGAAGTCGAGTGCCTGGTCTCGCTTCAAGATCCGCTCGTACTCGGGCCACACTTCCGCCATGATCTCGGCGGCGTAGCCGCGTGCGTCGGAGTTTGCGAGGTACTCGTCTACGCTCGTACCTCGCCCCTTCTCTCGCGAGATGATACTAAGGATCTTGCCCGCCTCGTGTGCCTTGGGGTCGAGGTTCCGCGTTGCCAAGGCCTCCTTGACCGCCTTCTTGCTGTCGTCCCGGTCGAAGATGGCAAAGCGCTTCGGAAGCCCGGCCGCCTGGGAGAATTGGCGCAAAATGTGCACCCCGAGGGAGTGGAAGGTCGAGACGAAGGGCCGCTCAAAGGAAGCGACCGGGAAGTTGAGCGAGGGGTCCTCGGCGAGCGCTTTCTCGACCCTCTCCCTCATCTCGCGGGCCGCTTTGTTGGTAAAGGTGATCGCGAGGATCGAGGAGGGCGCGATACCCCTCTTCACGAGCTCCCTTATCCGCTCGACGATCGTCTTCGTCTTGCCGGCACCCGCGCCCGCGAGGATAAGGAGGGGTCCTTCGGTCGTGTGGACGGCTTTAGTCTGCTCGGCGTTCAGATTTGAGAGCATGTGCCACACTATATCATATGGGGATTGCCAACTGGCGGAGGGTTTTGATGGGGGTATACTTAGTAAGTACCTACTGAAAGCTTGCCAAAAAGTGGCTCAACAGAGCCATTTCCGTGTCTCAAGCAGGCATTGATCAGTTTAGCCACACCTATATCAGGTTCCCCACTCCCAAGCCCAGAGGCTCGCACTATCTCCCCCTCATCCTCCTCGGATTGAGCCTCGGTTCCCTCCCTCTCCTGGCCTCGGCCAAGGGTGGGGCGCTCCTTCTCCGCGCGCCCGAGACGAAGGGCGTCCAGAACTCCCAGACCATGCACCTCCTCGAGGGCTACCTCAACATCAATCCGGCCTCCATCGGCGGCCCGATCGTGGCCATGGTTGATGGCATGACGCTCTCGGCCAAGAGCGAGGACGCGAGGCATGACGCTCTCGGCCAAGAGCGAGGACGCGAGCGCCTTCGTCGAGAAGGGCGTCTCCGGCACGGGAGAGATCAGCACCTACGTCGTGCGCGAGGGCGACACCATAGGGGAAATCGCCCAGACCTTCGGCGTCTCCGCGAACACCATCCGCTGGGCCAACAACCTCTCGGGCTCTGTCCTCAAGGTCGGCCAGGAGCTCGCCATTCTCCCGATCTCGGGCGTGCGCCACACGGTAAAGTCGGGCGACACCCTCGCCTCGATCGCGAAGAAGTACGGCGCGAGCCAGGGCGACATCATCGCGTATAACGGCTTTGCGGCCGACGCCAAGCTCAAGGTGGGCGACGAGATCATCATCCCCGACGGCGAAATGACGTCGGGCTCTTCCGCTCCCTCCGCCGCGACCAAGATCGCAAGCGGCTTGAAGGAGGCGGTCGGCTACTTCATCCGTCCCATCGTCGGCGGTTCCAAGAGCCAGGGCATCCACGGCCACAATGCGGTCGACCTCGCCTCCCCCGTCGGCACGCCGGTCATGGCAGCGGCAAACGGCACCGTCATCCTCTCGAGGACCGGCGGCTACAACGGCGGCTACGGCACTTACGTCGTGGTTGCGCACAACAACGGTACGCAGACAGTCTACGCGCACATGAGCGACAATTATGTCGCCGTCGGAGCCGAGGTCAGCCAGGGCGAGATGATCGGCCGCATCGGCATGAGCAAAGAATCCGTTTTAGTTTTCTCTCCTAAAATAATCAAAAATTATCGTTTCTCCGAATTGTTTGTGTTGAAATCCTTTTGAAATAAGAATCGCAGTTAGTTTGTCTGAAAAGTTTCTTGCTGCTTTAACATCAACTTTTTGTTCGTTGGCATCAAATAAACCTCCACCAATGTTGTTATTTGCATCTAAGTGAAAGTTGGGAGTTCCTACCAGAATTTGGGCTGAGTCTTTCAGCTTAATCATGAGATTTTCTATAAATATTTCGAAATTTTCAATGATCGAGGTTGATTGGAGCGAAGTCAAAGCAATAATTATATCAATTGAATTATCCAAAATCTTAAATTCTGTATCGTTGGAAATATCTTTTCCTTTAAAATCAAGAATGTTTCCTTTCACAAACATATAATTACTCTTATTTTCAAACCGAGACCATGCTTTTTGTAGTACTTCTTCGATGATATCAAAACCAATTACCGATATACTATCTAACCATTTTTGTTCGGAGATATTCTGAAAAAGCTCTAACTCATATCCATTGTTTACTCCAATGTCTAGGACAGTATCTCCTTGAGTCAGAGTAAGCCAAGATATTGCGGTTTTTAAGTCTGGATATATTTCCGGACTTAAGTAAACTCTTTCTTGTTCTGTTTGGTATTTAGAACCCAAACCGTACTTTTCAGTATACGATTTTTCTAAATTTTTCTGATCGATTGGTAATTGACGCCAGTTCATGGGCTCACTATACATCAAACTTCTTCGGCCGGTATTCCACCGCTTCGAGGATGTGCTTGGTGGTGATTTTGTCCGCGCCTTCGAGGTCGGCGATCGTCCGGGCGACCTTGATCATGCGGTGGTACACGCGCGGGGAGAAGCCGAGCCGCTCGGCCGCCATGTTGAGCGTCTTCTCCGCCTCCTTCTCGAGGAAGA
>JAIFWR010000019.1 GCA_019661805.1 Candidatus Parcubacteria bacterium | reverse complement strand
AGCGCTCCTTGACGTCCCCCGCCTTGTCCATTACGAACACCGCCGAGAAGGCGTACTTGGGCTCGTTCGGGTTGAGCGAGCAGAGATCGTTTGAAAGCACCTCCGGGAGCATGGGGATGGTGCGGTCGACGAGGTAGATGGAGGTGCCGCGCTTCACCGCCTCCTTGTCGAGCGCGGTGCCGGGGAGGACGAAGTGAGAGACATCGGCAATGTGGATGCCGATCTCGTAATCGCCGCCCTCAAGCTTTTTAAAGGAAATAGCGTCATCGAAATCCTTGGCATCGGCCGGGTCGATGGTAAAGGTCGTCGTCGAGGTGAAGTCCCGGCGGCCCTTGAGGTGGTCCTCCTTGTCGAACTTCCTCTTCCACTCCTCCGCCTCCTTCTCGACCTCGGGAGGGAAGTCCACCTCGAAGCCCGACTCGTAGACGATGCCGAGCATCTCGGTGTTGTGCTCGCCCGCCTTGCCGATGATCCTCACCACCTCGCCCTTCGGGCTTTTCGAGGCCTCTTCCCACGAAGTGATTCTCACTTGAACCTTGTCGCCGTTCTTGGCACTCTTCGCGCCGGTTACGGCGATATCGCGATACATCCGCTTGTCGTCGGGAATGACGAAATTGTCGTCGAAGGTGCCGACGAACTCCATCTTGTGCCGCTCGACTACCTCGGCGACCGTGGCGAACTTCCGCCCGTAGGGGGAAACTTTTTTCAAATCCTCGATCCTAACCCTATCGCGGTTGAGAGCGGTATTGATTTGCTCGGGAGGGATCTCGAAGTCCTCGTCGGAGTCAGGGATGGGGAAGTAGCCCACGCCCTTGCCGGTGACGCGGATCGTGCCGATGTATGGATTTTCAGTCTGTTCTTTTTTCATATGTTGTGGGCGGGAGAGGATTTGAACCTCCACTCCTTGCGGAAAGAGCTCCTAAGGCTCTCGCGTCTGCCAATTTCGCCACCCGCCCAGTCTCGTGTGGTCACACATAATTTCCTGTTGGAAATTTGTGCGACCCCGCCTCGGCCCGTTGGCCTGCGGCTCGCACAAGTGCCCCGCACTTGTGCGCCCAGTTGGGATCGAACCAACGACCTTGTCCTTAAGAGGGACCTGCTCTACCAGCTGAGCTATGGGCGCGTACGGCACATTATTTCAAAAAAGCAAGGATTAATCAATTATGCTAAAATACGGTTTAGCGGCGTAGTGGCGAAGTGGTAACGCGACGGTCTGCAAAACCGTTATTGCGCGGGTTCAATTCCCGCCTACGCCTCCAGCCCGGGTGGCGGAATTGGTATACGCAGGAGACTTAAAATCTCCCGGTCGCAAGACCTTGTGGGATCGTTGCCCACCCCGGGCACTAGATAGTTTGACAAATTTTCATATTGTGATAATATAAAGATGAGGTTGATTTCGGGCTACGCTGACGCGGCTTCTAGTGCGACACAAAGTGCGCCGCCAAGAAGGAGCCTGTGAAGTGCCCCGAAGTCTCTCGCCCCGCCGACCGTCGGCGGGGCTTTTTGTTTGCTTGAAATCGAGTAAGATAAGTCCGAAGCGAGATTAGTTTAGTGGCAGAACTGGTGCTTCCCAAGCATCGGGCGGGAGTTCGATTCTCCCATCTCGCACTATTAAGAAAGAGTGTCCAAGCGCTGGCGGTTGCGTTCCCCGTAGTCTATTTTGAAATCGATATGCGGCATGATGCCGATGCGCGAGCGGTCGCGCGCGTAGAGCTTGAACTCGGGCGTCTTCCGCTCCAGAAACTTAAGCGCCGTGTCCTCCTCTTCCTCCGGGAGCGTGGTGAAGAATATTTTCGCCTCCTTGCCGGTGGGGGAAAGCTCGACCCGGGTGATGGTCAGGAGCGAGGCATTGCTCCCTTCCTCGCGGACAAACGTCGCGGCAAGGCGGTGGAGCACTTCGGCGATGATCTCGCGCTTCTTGTCCTGCATGGGAGTTATTTGACCACTTTTACCACCGCTTCGATGACGTCGCCCGGGACGATCTCGAGCTTACTCTCGATGAGCGTGCCGAATTCGGAACCCTCCCCGACTTCGGACGTCTTCACCTTGGCCTGCTGAAGCTCGCGGATGTGGCCCTTGCCGATCTCGGCTTCGCGGCGGATGATGCGGACCGGAGCGTCGGAGACGATTGTGCCCGAGAGGACGCGCGCGCCCAAGACCTGCTTCGTGCCCGCCTGGCTAAAGAGCTTCAAGACTTTGGCGCTCCCCGCCACTTCCTCAACTTCGATCCGAGGCTCCTTTTCAGCGAGAAGTTCGGCAACTTTCTGCGTGAGTTCATAAATAATGGTGAAGGGGAGAATGGTCACCGCCGAGCGCTCGGCGAGGGCCGCGGCAGCCGAGTCGGTCTTCGCGTGGAAGCTGAAGATGGCCGTGCCCGGGGTCGAGATGGCAAGCTTCACGTCGTGTTCGCTCACGGAACCGACGCCCGCAAGGATCACCTTGGGCGAGATCCTCTCGCGCGAGAGCTTGGCGATCTCGCTTTCGACGGCCTCGAGGCTCCCGGCCGTGTCGGCCTTCACGACGAGCGGGAGAGTCGCCATGTCGGTGGCGAGCGCCGCTGCCGCGGGCCTCTTCTCCTTCGCGCTCTCCGCCTCCGCGTACTCCTGGGCCTCGTCCTTCTTGAGGAAGGTGCGGAACTCTCGCCCGGCAAGCGGCAACTTGTCCCAGCCGACGATCTGGACGGGGGAGGAGAAGGTAAGTTCCTCAACCTGCTCACCTTCCGCATCAAGCAGGAAGCGGAGCGGAGCGACGGCGAGCGCGGTGGCGGCGAACATGCCCTTCCTTACCACACCGTTCTTTATTACGGCAACAGCGCTTATGCCGCGCTTGGGGTCGAGACGGCTTTCGACAATGACTCCCGCACCGAGCGCTTCCGGGTCACCCTTGAGGCCCAATACATCGGCTTGGAGGAGGATGAGGTCGAGGAGCTCGTCGACGCCCTGGCCCGACTTGGCCGAGAGAGGCACGCAGGAAATGTCGCCGCCGTAGCCCTCGACGTAGATGCCGTTCTCGGCCAGATTCTGCTTCGTGCGGTCGAGGTCCGCATTCGGCTTATCCATCTTGGTGACGGCGACGACGTAGGGGAGCTGGCTTGCCTCGATGTGCTTGTAGACCTCCAAGGTCTGCGGCTTTACCCCATCTTCGCCACTGACGACGAGGATAGCGATGTCAGCGGCATTGGCGCCCTTGGTGCGGACGTTCGCGAAGGCCTCGTGTCCCGGCGTGTCGAGAAACGTAATTTTCCTTCCATTAGGGCGTGCCACTTCATATGCGGCTATATGCTGGGTGATGCCGCCAGCTTCTTTTTCAACGACATTTGTCTTCCTTATATAATCCAGGAGCGTCGACTTGCCGTGATCGATGTGTCCAAGAATGCCGACAACTGGCGGGCGAGGAACGAAGTTCTCTGCTTGAGATTTGCTCATACAGGAGCTACATTATCACATTATGAGCTGGTTTTCCCCCAAACGGATCTATCTCGACTATGCCGCCGCGGCGCCGCTGTTGCCCGAGGCGAAGCGCGAGATGGAGAAGTATTGGCTGAAAAATTTCTACAACCCCAACAGTATATATACAGAGGGCGTGAGGGTGCGGAAAGAGGTCGAGGAGTACCGTGCGAGGATCGCCAAGGTTCTCGGTGTGGCTAAGGATTCCATTATCTTTACCTCCGGCGGGACTGAAGCAAACGTCTGGGCCCTGCGCGGCGTCGGGCCCGGCAAAGTTATCGTTGAAGAAGGCTCGCATCCCTCCGTGTCCGAAGCTATGAAGGGCAGAGAAGGCGGGGGAACCGTCCTCGTCTCAAGCATCATCCCCGACAACAAGCTCGGCCGGAAGATCCGCGAGAAAAGGAAGAAAAATAATTCGGATTACCCGCTCCTCCACGTGGACGCGTCGCAGACGGCCGCGTACTACAACGTCGGGCTCGAGGCGCTTGCCGCGGATCTTGTCACCCTCGACGCCGCCAAGCTCGGCGGGCCCAAAGGAATCGGGGCCTTGGTGGTTAGGAAAGGCAATAACATTGCCTTTCCTCCCCTGGGCACGCCTCCGGTCCCGCTCATTGCCGGGTTTTGCATTGCACTCGAGGCCGCGGCCCGGGATAGGGAAGCGGAGTATAAACGTCTTGATTCCTTAAGCGCCCGGCTTGCAGAAGCGATAGGAACAGGGGTGCCGAGTGCCGAAGTGAAGAGAAATGCGCCCAACATCGTGCAGGTGTCCGTGCCAGGTATCCTGCCCGAACTCCTCGTCCTCTCGCTCGATAGGGAAGGAGTCCTCGTCTCCGCCGGTCCCGCTTGCGACTCAAACAAGCCGGAGCCGACGGAGACCCCGGTGCGCCTTTCGCTCGGCCGGGAAACGACGGAAAAAGACGTGAGCGAAGCCGCAAAAATCTTTTGCGAAACAGTCGAAAATTTGCTAAAATACTCTCATGCAGCCGTTTAACCACTTCACCACCAAAGCGAAGGACGTCATCAGGAAGGCCCACGAGCTCGCGATCGAGCGCGGGCAAAACCACGTCAACCCGATCCATCTCCTCGCGGCCCTCATCCTCCAGGAAGAGTCGATGGTCATCTCGGTCCTCGACAAGATGGACGTGGACACCATCCTCCTCACCGACTCCGTCCTCGACCTTATCGAGTCGCCTGATGCCGGCCAGACTATCTCGCCCTCCTACCAGATCTACCTCACGCCTGAGCTTGCGCACACCATCGAGACCAGTAGCAAGGTCGCGCAGTCGATGGGCGACGAGTTCGTCTCGACGGAGCACCTTTTCCTCGCGGTCCTCGATGTGCCCGGCGAGGCGCGCGACCTCCTGGTGAAGTTCAAGATCGACCGGAACCGCGTCGTCCAGGTGATCGAGGAGCTCAAGAAGGCCACCACCGAGGGCCCCAAGGAGTCGAAGAAGATGAAGAGCCTTACCAAGTACACCCGCTCGCTCACCACGCTCGCGAAGCAGAACAAGCTCGACCCCGTCATCGGCCGGGACGAGGAGATCTCGCGCATCATCCAGATCCTCTCGCGCAGAACCAAGAATAACCCCATCCTCATCGGCGAAGCGGGCGTGGGCAAGACGGCGATCGCCGAGGGTCTCGCCATTCGCATCGCCTCGGGGAACGTCCCGGAGTCTCTCCGCGACAAGGATCTCGTCTCCCTCGACCTCGGCCTCCTCATCGCCGGCACCAAGTATCGCGGCGAGTTCGAGGAGCGGCTGAAGAATATCATCAAGGACATCGAGAAGAGCGAAGGCAAGATCATCCTCTTCATCGACGAGATCCACACTATCGTCGGCGCAGGTGCGGCCGAGGGCTCGATGGACGCCTCGAACATGCTCAAGCCGCCTTTGGCGAGGGGCGAGCTCCGCGCCATCGGTGCCACCACCTTGCGGGAATATCAGAAGCATATCGAGAAGGATCCGGCACTCACCCGCCGCTTCCAGCCCGTCTACGTCAACGAGCCCTCGGTCGACGACGCCATGACCATCATGAGGGGCCTCAAGGAGCGCTACGAGCTCTACCACGGCGTCCACATTACCGACGAGGCCATCCAGGCCGCGGTGACGCTCTCCTCCCGCTATATCACCGACCGCTTCCTCCCCGACAAGGCGGTCGACCTCATCGACGAGGCTTCGTCGTTCTTGAAAATTTCTTTGGAAAATATGCCGCCT
>JAIFWR010000018.1 GCA_019661805.1 Candidatus Parcubacteria bacterium | reverse complement strand
GCCCGGTCGTCCCCCAGACTCCGTTCTTGTTGGCCTTGATGTGGAAGTACCAGAGCCCGTCGTCCAAGCTTTCAAACGACTTCGTCGTCTCCGCGGTCATGACCGTATTCTCCGGCACGGTCGAGGGCTTGTCGTCGAGCGCGTAGCTGAACCCCGCTACGCCGGGATCCTTGTCCCAGAAGACGACCGGGCTATTGTTGTTGTACCAGTCGCCCTGGAAAGGGTGGGTTTCCGAGAATATCTTCACTCCTTCAGGGGCCTTCGGCAAGATCGAATATTCCGACCTGCCCAGATCCACCGCCGCTTCCGTACCCTGGCCGTCGTTTAAGAGCACTTTGGAATTGCCGCCCACGGTCACCACGGCCTTGCCGAGCTTTTTTGCCCTAAAGGTGATGGTCCCTATCGAGCCGGAACTGGTGGTAATGCCGTTCGGGATCACACCCATATAGCTCGCTACGCCGCGGGTGTTGTCGTAGCTCGGCGGCTCTACCCAGACGCCGATAATGGACTGGCCGCTCGAGGGCTTGACCACTTCGAGCTTGTCTTTGTCGAACGTAATCTTGATTTCGAGCCCGTTGATCTTCGCTCCCCGGGTGTTGATGAGGATGGGAATATCGAAGGTGGAACCCTCGACGAAGCTTCCCGTGCGCGGGGAGAAATAGATCTCGACCCGGGAAGCGAGCTTGGAAGCGTCGATGAAAACCGTCTGTGCCTCCGCGGGGAATACTCCCGCGGCGAGCACGAGAGTCGCTATTAGGAGGTGAGTCTTAATCATCAAGATCTTTCTCTGCATGGGAGACTTCCTGATGGATGAGTTTTTCGGCATTGGTTAGGCTTTGCCTCAAACTGTGTATGGTGGCGTCCTCCTCGGCAGTTAGGCGGCGCTTCATCCTCGCCCTTTCAAGGATACGGATGCTCTCGCTCACGTCTTCTTTGAGGATATCGAAGGATTTTTCGACCAGCCGGTCAATGCCGTGCAGGTCTTTGCGCAGGTTCTTCCGCAAAGCCTGGATATTCCCTACCCCGCGCTTGGTGGTGTGGATGAGGAGGAAGAGGAGGGCAAGGAGCGGTATCACGATGGAGAAGAACTTGACCGCCCAGTCCATCGCCTCCTTCCATGTCGGCAGCTCAAGCTTGAAGGTGGCACCTCCTTCCTTTGGCTGCTTGTATTTGTTGAGGTCGATGACGGCCGGTCCCGGCTCGTCCTTGCCTCCGCTGTCGCCGCTTGTTTCCAAAAGCGCGGGCGGGGTGACGGGCATCTGCTCCTTCTGCTCGAGAAGGTAGGACGCCGTGCCGAGCGTCTTTAAGACATTGGTGCCGTAGCCGTCATTTGCCAGAAGCGAACCCGATGTCAGCCGTATGTCGGTGGGGCCCGTGCCCACGACCCTAAAGTTCACGGCGAGCACCCTGCCGTTCGACTCGTTGAAGCCCGGATTCGGCACTATGCCCTCAAAGGACACCGTGCCTTTGGAGTTGGAGAAGGAGGGTTCCTGGACCCATAGGGAAAGCACGGAGCCGATCTTCGAGATGGAGGTGACTTGGAGCTTGTCGATGGGGTACGAGAGCACGCCGGAAATGGCGTTGATCGACTGCTGCGGGCTCGAAACCATGATCCGGACCGTGAAAGTGTCGCCTACGCCGTAGGTTCCGGTCAGGGGAGAGACGAAAATGGTGTCGGCAAAGACGCTCCAAGGGATCAGTAGGAAGGCGAGGAGCGTGAGCGCAAAGAGCGTCTTAAGAGGAGAAGAGCGCATGCTGTTATTATAATACCAATGCTCGGATACCGATACGGACCGGCTGTGGACGCTTCTGCCGCGTTCCCTGCCCGGTCTAGGGCGCGGACGGAAATGTTTTGGAAGAGCATGGAGCGCGAGAGGGGGATGGGCGAATCCCCCGGCTTCCAATCCCTTTCACCCGGAGGAAGGAGCCAAGTGGTTGCGTATTCGTAACGCTCGATGCCCGTGCCCTTGTCTTGGGCGGCAAATGAGACAAAGCGCCTTCCTTCGAAGATAGCGGGAGAAGAGGAAATGGTAAGGACGAACGGCACGGGAGGAAGCTCGTCTCGGGCCACTTCGAACGGGACGACGGAGAAGGTAACAGGCGCGCTTCCTCCCGAGCCGTCATTCTTGAATGCCGCAACCCCCGAGAAGGAGATGCTGGAGAGATCTTCCGCCTCAAAGCTGCCCGAAAAAGAGAGGATCATCTTCTCTCCGCTAAAGCCTCCCGGCGCAATGCCCGAAAAGGAAATGGTGCGGGAAGCCTCGTCGTAGGCGGGCCGCTTGACCCAGATGAGGAGGGCAGAATTGCCGTCATAGAGCTGGTCCACTCCCATGCCGGGAGGAAGGGTCAAGGTCGCTTCGAGGGCGTTCACGCTTTCCCTGCCTGCTTTGACCATGAGTGCGGCGGAAGAGGCCGAGGCGACGGCCGGCAGCCCGGCCATGAGCAATATGAGAAATGTGCAAACGTGCTTCATGTTTATCCTGTCCAGTTGTACGCCATGATGGAGAAGTCGACGAGGCTCACTTTGCCGTCGCCGTTTATGTCTACGTTCTTCGGCGGCCCCGACCTGTTGTACCAGTACGCCACGATGGAGAAGTCGACGAGGTTGACCCTGCCGTCGCCATTTGAGTCTCCCTTTACGGAAGTCTTCGCCTTCGGCACCGCGAAGATGTTCGTATCCCCGACCGCGAAGGCCGCGGCGGCGCTGTAAGAGCTGATCTCATTGGCCACGGCGGCCTTGGACTTGGTGCTATGGTCGCCGTATTCGAGCGGCGACGTGTCGAAGTTGTAAAGATAGACGCCGTTCGGGTCGGAAATTACCCTGGCGAAGCGGGGTTCATCCGAATTCACCTGGATCGTTACCTCGCCCGCGTTCGTGGTTTGGCCGAAAATAGCGATGTCGTCGCCTTTCTTGACCTGGGATTTGTCTACGGAGATAGTCGGGGCGATGAATATCCCTCCAACCTCGGTGATCACGCCGGAAGTTATATAGACGGGAAAGGTGAAGGAGTTGGAGCGGATTTTATTGAGATCCTCGCCATAGACCGAGAAGGAGTAATTCCCCGGGGAGAGATTGCCGAGCGTCGCCTTGAACTTGCTGTCCGGCCCGGCAATAGTGGTAACCGCGAGCTGGGCATCCTTCAAGATGCTGATCCGGCTCAAGGGATAGGCCCTGCCGGAAAAGATGACTCCCGTCGCGCTATAAGTCCCCCCGCCACCGCCGCCTCCTCCCCCTCCGCCTCCGCCACCGCCGCCCGCAGGCGCTACGGGAGTGCTCGAGACTTCGGTCGAGGTGGCGATGGTGGATCCGAGCGCGTCAAGCACCCTTACGATGAAGTAGTAAGTCGTACCGTTGGTAAGGCCGGTGCGCGTGCTCGCGAGGACATTGCCGACGTCCGAGTAGGCATACGAGCCGCCTGGGGCAGTCGATTGGCCGACCGAGTAGCCCCCCACGGCCCAGCCGGTCGAGGCGTCAGCGGAAGTCCAGGTAAGCCCCACCTGCGCGTTTCCCGGCGTCGCGCTCAAGGCCGGCGTCGTGACAAAAGGAAAGTAGAGGAAGCCGCCGAATGCGGCGAAAAGATTCGACGTGGAGGTACCTTGAGCGAATTGCGATATGGCGCCGCTCAAGGTGAAGCCGGTCGAGGTGGAGTATCCGCCGGGAGAAAACGTGCTATCGAACATCCGGTAGGAAGTCGAGGAAGATTCCTCGGCGAAAGCCGTCCCCGCGATGAGGATCGCGGCAACGATGATGAGGAGGCTTCGGAAGAAGCGCATGGAATTACTGGGCCGAGAGGTTGATGGGGTAGACCTCGATGACCTTCTTCTCCGACGGGCGCCATAGCACGGCCTTGGAAGCCTGCTTGTAGACGAGGACCTTGTCGCCGACGAGGGCGTTCGCGAAGAAAGGCTGGCCCGCTACCTGGCTCAAATCGGAAACGGTCAAAAGCTCTGGCTCCTCGCCCTCTGGGAGGAGAAGATGCTCCCCTACGGCCCCAACGATCTGGGACGTCTCGGAATCAGTCCCGGCCACCTTCGTCTCGACGTCCTGGAGCCTCATCCAGAGGAAGCCGGTGAGGATGAATGCGCCGAGGGCCAGGCAGATCACGGCTGCGATCACGAGTTTGAACTTTTTCGGAAGGGAAGCATGCTCCATATGCCGAGATTATATCATGCTTGAAATGGCCCTTCCTGTGGACGGCCCTGGATCAGAGCGACTTTCTCACCTCGGCGTAGAAATAGCGCGATACCTCCGCGATAAATTTCTCCTGATTATCGAAATTGTTGCCGCGGGTCATGATACAGAGAAGGTACGGATTCTCGGGGTAATAGACGATGCCGCAATCGTGGAGCTGGGTTTGGCCCTCGAGGCCGTTGATCGTGACGCTCCGCTCGCCGAACTTATGAGCGACCGGCGTTCCCGCCGGAACTCCGGCCACGATGCCTTGGGTAAACTTCACCTTTGAGAGGATACCGAGCGCTTTCTCGGAATTCTCGCGGGAAAGATACGTCGCGTTGAAGAGGACGCGGAAGAAGCCCGCGTAGTTCTTGACGTTGACCATGACCTCGTCTTCCTCATCGTGGAACTTGACGCCGACCGCCCTGTAGATCTGCTCCCGGTTCTCGTCGGTAGCCCGAATGATCGCGGCCGCCGCCACATTGTCGGACTCGACGATCATCCTTTCGGCGAGCTCGCCGAGCGTGTAGGTTTCGCCCGGCATGACTGGACGGTCCGGCTTGATGTTCTGTCTCAAGTCAGCTCCCGCGTCGGCTGCCGTAACGGCCACCCTCTGTTCGAGGAAGCCGGGGCGAGTTTCCGCATCCTTAAGGAGGGAAATGAGGATGGGCAGCTTCACGAGGCTCGCCGAGGCGAGGGCTTCCTTTTCGTTCACGCCGATCCATTGGCCGTCGTCGAGGTCGCGGAAGTAGACGGAAGCGAAGTCGAGACCGTATCTCTTCTTCAGGTCATGTACCTTGCTCTCGACGCTCTCGGAAAACAGCGAAACGGAGGACATCTTCGGATTCTCGTAATCGAGGATGGGGTTCGTGAACTTGTATTCGTTACTGTAGTCGCGGGAGGCCCGGGCCGGAGCGGCCGGGACAATGCCGATGCGGAGAAGAAGAACGATAATGACGAGGATAAGGGCGCCGTGGGAAATAAGGAGCACTTTCTTGGTCATGGAAGGAAGGTGAGGCTCTGGACCATGCTCTCAAAAAGGGCGGGGTCATTGCCGGAAAGGGATTCTGTAAGCGGCCTCTCCTCCCAGTGGAAGACGATGAGGTAGGCCACCCCTCCTACCATTATCTCCGGCCCGACGTAGACGATCACCCTGCCGGCACTCTCGCCGCCGTAGGAACCGTAATCGGTAAGGTCGTATTTCTTGAACGGGCGGCCGCCTATCTCTACGCTCGCGTCGGGGGCGCGCCGCGCGGAGGCGTCGATCTGGTACTTGAGCGCCGTCTGGTCGAAGATATCTGCCTTCACGAGGTCGAAGTAGGCAGACGCCGTGGCACTGTAGATTGGGGACTGAAGTACTGGCCGTCGTGGTGCCAGTTCCCGGGGTAGCGGAAGGAGAAATGCGGGCTCACGGCCGCACTGCCGTGGAAATTGTCGAAGACGAATGCTTTTTCGCTTCCGGGATGATCTTTAAAGAAGAGGAAGTAGCCAGCGAAAAGTATAATGCCTGCGCCCACTATGGCATATGCTTTTTGTGAACTCATGGTTATCTAAATTTTACTGGAGGCTGCGTACTGACACTCGTATAACTAATGACAACGTAGCCGTCATTGCCGTTGGTGGTTACGGCTCCGCCCGCGCCTACGCTGCCCGTATAGTCGGTATCGGTATTATTGCCGGGCGTAGTGCCGGAGCCGGCGGTTTCCACGGTACCGCTTCCAGTTACCAAGTCGCTGCCTCCGCCACCTCCGCCGCCGCCGCCGGAACCCGCTCCACCACCACCGCCGCCGAATCGGCCACCGCCAGCTCCGCCGCCGCCGGCAGTGCCTCCTGCAGCTCCACTCGCGCCGCCGCCATTAGCGCCGCCCGCACTCCCGGTACCCGACCCAGCAGTTCCGTCTCCTCCGGCGCCGCCTTGGTTTGCAGTACCAGCTGTGCCTCTTGCCGTTCCAGCCGTACCACCGCTTCCAGTACCGCCGCCGCCGCCCGTCGCTCCGCCCAAGCTATTTGTTCCGGTTACACCACTCGTGCCTCCACCGGCGCCGCCGGCGCCGCCTTCGCTAACGCTCGAACCACCACCACCTCCGCCGCCGCCGGCTTGCACGAGCGTAGTACCGCTGGGAATAGTGCCGCGGCTGACAGCGCTATAACCGCCGCCGCTACCGCCCGTGCCGCCAGAACCCGAAAGTCCCTTGCCTCCAACGTATACGGTCAAGCTTTCAAGCGGGGTTACTACCACCGTAGCTCGGGCGAATCCGCCGCCGCCGCCGGCCTTCGCTCCTCCTCCTCCACCCGCACCCCAGGATTTTACCGTAATGCTTGTTACGCCGGCAGGCACGGGCCAGCTTTGGTTGCCCGATGTGGTAAAGGTGGCTGTTGAATTTGAGCTGCCTCTGTTGCGGAGCCTTACCCCGCCGCGGATTTTTACATGGGTTGACGCAGCAGTAATCCCCTTCACCTCAACTCCCACAATGGACCACTTCATCGCGCTTGGAGCGGTGATACCTATGGTTTTATTGCCAGCCGTTCCCGCATCCGCATAATAGCCTCCTTCGACGGCGTAGACGCCGCTAGTGAAGGAGTACGACGTCTCAGTAAAAGAACCTGCCTGGGCCGTGTCGTAGATTGGTGCCGTGTTCTCGATGGCGACCCAATCGCCATTGACCATGACGATTGCGCTATGATCCGAGACTCCCGTGAGAGTCACTGAGGGCTGGCTCGCGCTGACGTATTGGGCCTTGTTGGTAATGCCTATGCCGTCGCTGCCGCGGAAGGTTAATACATTTCCACCAAAACGTCCGAAAGAGCCATCGCACCCTGTACAGGTGAATGTAACATTGACGCCCGATTGAGTGGCGGCCACCGTGCCTGTCCAAATTTTTACTTCAGTAAAAGCCGTAACGGTATAGGATTGCTTTAAAGACCAGGTTATAGCCAAGGTCCCTGTTGGAGGGTCGTTCACGACGTAGTTTTCTGCTGTTTCGCTGACTGAAAAGGCCACGAGCACGTCTCCTGATTGAACGTCAAAGTTCGCGGTAGTCTTGGGAGTAGTGAGAGCCCAGGTAGTTTCAGCTTCCTGGATAAACGTCGGCGGGGTTATAACGGCTTCCGCCCTCCCGGGGAAGATAAGGCTCGAAGCCATAGCCGCGCCTAAAGCCAGGGACAGCACTCCGGCTCGAGTCTTTTTGTAGGCGAAGAAGCGGATCATTTACCTGGCGTTATTCGTGATCGCTTGCACGACCCGCGAATCACCCTTGAGGTTCTCGATGAAAAGGATTTTGTCTTTCGCCACGTACATCCGGCCCTCCGGGCCGTGCGCCTCGCCGCCGAGCTTGATCAAATTGAGCTGGCCTGCCGGATCGCCCGCGCTTCCTTGCTGGAGCCCGCCGGAAATCTTGAGGTAGTAGACCTGGTCGAGGAGCGCGAATCGGCTGTTATATGAGGAAAGCTTGCCGAAGTAGACCTGCCCGTCCTCAAGGAAGACCGCCTGCCACTTGGAAGAGTCAGCTGGGATATCGCGTGATTCGCGGTACGCGAGGAAGCTGCCGAGGACAATGAGCAGGGCGACGAGGATGAGAATCTTACTTTTATTGGGCGGATTCATTGTGGGTAGATGTGGCTGAAGGAATAATGGTCTTCACCGTCACCCCGATCGGGGTAAGCGCGGTGATCGGCTTCCAGGGACCCTTGTCCCCCTGGCCAGCCACCATCAGGTAGAAGATGCCCGACTCCAGGCTGAAGGGGAGCTCCTTCACGTCGTAGGAGTAGCGCCCGTTCTCACACGGGAAAGCGCGGTTGAAGATATAAGAGGAAGGGTTCGCATTGTAGTCCTCCTGGTTCTGGTAAATGAGGATGACGTAGTACGGCGTATCGCATTCGCCCGCGACAGTAAGGATGTGGGGGGTATCCGTATCGAGCGCGGGGACCTCGGTAATCTCCTCGCCTTCCGGCGCGGCCTCTAGGAGAGGCTCGCTCCACTCCGGGCTTGCATCGGCCGCGATGGCAGCACCGCTTATCTCGAAGGAGTACTCCTTCTCCGGCTCGAGGATCTCGGCCGGCAGTTCCGCTACGGGCGTCGTCGTCGCCTCCTCGATGACTTCGATCACCTCCTCGGTTGTGGAAGCAGTCTCCGCTTCCATCTCTGCCGTAGAGTCATCGATGACCTCGATTGCCTCTTCGAGAGTATCCTGCTCCTGCGGGTTCTCTGTTGCCTCAAGAGCGTCCGAGGGGATTGTCTGCTGGGTCGAGGTGCTTTCTTGAACCGGGGCAGATGTTTCGAGCGGAGCGGGTGCTTCTTCTATGGGAGGGACGGATTCTGGGACGGAAACGGGCGCAGTAAGGGGCTCCGGCGTTGCCTCTTCCTGGGCAAGGAGGAGGTTCGGAAAGAGTGCAAAAGCCGCAATGCCCGCCACCGAGAAGAATTTTTTCATTGCGTTAATCATAGCATTACTCTATATTGCCGACACAATGGTAATACAGCAGCATGTCGGCTATGTTATACATCACTGTTGCTGACGTAGTAGCTGAAGCGCCAATGGCCAAAGTTGTTGCGGTGGTGCTGGCTACGGCGGTAATTCCTCGGGCTGTTTTGGCATTCTTGGCGGAGGCACTTACCACACAGAAAGGCGCATTGCCCCACGTCCTGCTGAAAGTCATGACGCAGACGGTATGAGCGGAAGTTCCGAGGGTAATCAATCCATCGCTATCGGTACCTTGAATTGTTGGGCTAGTACCACAAGTTGTAAGAGTTGGTCTGGTGCTCGATGCATAGATTCTGCCCGAAGTATCGATGGCGAATAATGTGACTGGGGCGTTCTGGGCGCCGGTCGAGAGCTTGGGCGAAGAGGAGCCGATCGAGAAGATGAATTGCCTCGAGCCGTTGGTCGGAGAGGAAGATGCGGTATGGATCGAGAACTGTGCCGTCGGGCTGGTCGTGGCGCCGAAGCCGACAAGGCCGTTGTTCGTGATCACCATCGTCGTCGTGGCGTCGGCGGCGGAGCCCGCGATCCAGAGGACGTTCTTCTTGAGCGTCTGGGCGGTATTGATGTTTACGATGCCCAGGTTGTTGGCGGAGGTCGAGCCGATATTGAGCGAAGTCGCGTAGAGGGACTGGAGCGTCGTCGAGGCGGTAACGAGGAAGCCTCCGGTCGAGTCGACGGCCACGTACGGCGTGACGCCGTCGCTCTTGAAGATGTTGAGGAGATTGCCCGACTGGCTCGCCCCGGCGGTGATGTCTATGCCCGCGCCGGTCGAGGACTGGGTCGTGTCGACGCTGAAGACGGAGTTGCCCGCGTTGTTTTGGATATCGAGAGCCGTAGTGGAGGAAAGCCTTTGCACCAAGCCGCCGAAGGGCGTTACGGAGAGCACTGTTGTTCCGGTCGAGGAGGCGAAGCGCAGCATATCGTAGCCCATGATGCCCTGGAGGGTAAAGAGGGCGTTTGAAGACGTCGTGGTGCCGATTGTCATATTGGAAATGGTGGTGGTCGCAAGCGTCGAGGAGGCAGTCGAGACGAAGCCGTTGTTAAACTCAAGCGTGGTGGAGGTCGCGTTCTCGCCGGTCGCAAGCTTCACGAAGGGGTAGGCGAAGGTCATGGAGCCCGATCCGCACCCCGTGCAGGCGGTTACGGTCAAGTTCCCGATATTTGCCACATTGGCGCGAAGCTGGGTGGTGGAGGCGAGATTGCCCACGTAGAGATCTGTGGCCGTAGCGTTGTTTGAAAGGAGCGAGGTCACCGTGGTTGAGGCGAGGGTGGAGGATGCGTTCGTATACAGGCCGCCGAACAATTCCAGAAGCGTCGAGGTCGCCTGGGCATTGTCCGCCTGCTTGGTGAAGGGCCAGG
>JAIFWR010000017.1 GCA_019661805.1 Candidatus Parcubacteria bacterium | reverse complement strand
CCGACGACGGAAATATATGTGAATGGCATCGAGATCTGGAACATCGTCTTCAACGAGTTTTACCAGAGCAAAGACAAGACGCTCAAGCCGCTCGAAGTAAAGGGCATCGACACCGGCATGGGCCTCGAGCGGCTTGCGATGGTCTCGCAGAACGTGCCGACGGTTTTTGATACGGATTTGTTTCCTTCGCACCCCCAGACGCGGGAGGAAAGGATTGTCGCCGATCACTCACGCGCTATCAAGGCTCTCGTTGAGGAAGGTCTCAAGCCTTCCAACAAAGATCAGGGCTACGTTCTGCGCCGCCTTATGCGACGCGTCATCATGCTTGGTGGATCAGTCGATTCACCTGTTTTCGAAGAGGAAAAGAAGAAATTTGATGAAGCTCTCGAAAAAGGAATGAAAGAAATCGAGAAGGGAGCAGATCCATTTATCCTCTTCACGAGCTACGGCCTGCCGCTCGAGGTCATCGAGAAGTACACCACTATCGATAAGGAGAAATTTGAAAGGCAGATGAAGGAACATCAAGACCGCTCCCGCGCGGGAGCGGAGCAGAAGTTCAAAGGCGGCTTGGCGGGGCACTCGGAGATGGAAGTGAAGTATCATACCGCGACGCACCTGCTCCATCAGGCACTTCATGATGTGCTCGGGGAGGAAGTGGGACAGAAGGGGTCGAATATTACGCCGGAGCGGTTGCGGTTCGACTTCTCTTTCCCAAGAAAGTTGACTGATGAGGAGAAGCAGAAAGTGGAGGATATCGTGAACGAGAAGATCGCCACCGCCTTGCCTGTCCAACACCGAGTGTTGAACAAGGAAGAGGCGTTGAAGACGGGAGCGTACCATTCGTTTGATGAGAAGTATCCGGACCAGATACAGGTCTACTACATAGGCGATTACTCGAAGGAATTCTGCGGAGGACCCCACGTAGAAAATACTTCAGCATTGGGGAAGTTCAAAATCGCAAAGGAGGAGGCGGTAGGTGTAGGCGTGCGACGCATCAAGGCGGTACTGGAATAATTTTCTAATCGTTCTATACTTTATACATATGCCGAAAAACATGGATGACGTGGTCCCGCCCGAGCGGAGGAAGAGCATCCGGAACATCCCCATCCCCGAAGGGAGGCGCAAGGCCGACCGCGCGCCTCTGGACGGGGTGAGGAAGACGCCTGCCCGGGCCCGGCTCCAGGCCGAGCTGCCGCCGGAGCCGCCCGCCCCTCCGCCCCTCCCGCCGAGGCACATCCGTCCCGGCGGCGGACCGAGGAAGGGCCTCTGGTACTCCGGCCTCGCCGCCGGGATCGTGCTCCTCTTCGCCATCCTCTCCGTCTTCAAGGGCGCGATGCTCTCCTATGTGCCGCGCTCGGCGCCGCTCTCCTTCTCCGGCGAAGCGTTTAGCGCCTATAAGAGCGCCGGCACCGGCCTCCCGTACAGCGTGGTGAAGCTCTCTGGTGACAAGGGCGTCGCCGTGGCGGCGACGGGTGAGCAGGACGTCGCGAGGAAGGCCTCGGGCATCATTATCGTCTACAATGACGCTTCGGAACAGCCGCAGGCCCTGATCGAGAACACGCGCTTCGAGTCCGCCGACGGCAAGGTCTACCGGATCGCGAAGGCGATCAGCATCCCCGGCAAGAAGGGGAGCACCCCGGGCTCGCTCGAGGCGACCGTCTATGCCGACCAGCCGGGCGCCTCGTACAACATCCCTCTTACCGACTTCACCGTGCCCGGACTCAAGGGCACGCCCCGCTTCGACACCGTCTACGCGCGCTCGAAGACGGCGATGACGGGCGGCTTTGCCGGCAAGGAGAAGAGCGTTTCCGCCGCCGACCTCGCGGCAGCGAAGGCGAAGCTCCAGGAGTCTCTCTCGCAGGAGCTCGTCGCCAAGGCCGAAGCCGAGGTTCCGGGCGATTTCATCCTCTTCCCGGCGCTCTCCTCGGTCTCCTTCGAGGACCTGCCGCAGTCACCGGCTTCGGGTTCGCAGGTGACGGTCAACGTCCGCGGCAACCTGTACGGCATCATGTTCAAGAAGGCCGACCTCGCCTTAGCGCTCTCGCTCGGCAAGGCTGCCCGCGCCGCCCAGGACCCGGTCGAAATCGCCGACTACTCCTCGCTCCAAGTCTCCTTCGCCTCGACGACGCCCGCCGATCTCCTCGCGGCAACGAAGGTCGACTTCAAGGTCGCGGGCCAGGCGCTCCTCGTCTGGAAGACCGACGAAGTGGCTTTGAAGGCCGACCTCGCCGGGAGAAAGAAGTCCGAACTCCCCCAGATTTTGAAGAACTATCCGACCGTCGCCTCGGCCTCAGCGGCCATCCGCCCATTCTGGAAGTCGGCCTTCCCCGACGACCCGTCGCAGATTTCGCTTAAGAGGCAGAGCCCCTAGGCATTTCATGGCAACGAACAAAGGCCCCGAACGCACCGGCACCGTGACCGAATCGCTCCCGAACATCATGTTCAGGGTTAGGCTCGACGACTCCGAGGAGGAAATCCTGACCTACCTCTCCGGCAAGATGCGCCTCCACAGGATCCGCGTCCTCGTGGGCGACAGGGTCATCCTCGAGCTCGAGCCGTACGGGGGGAAGGCCCGGATTACCAAGAGGCTTTGACATAAAACCCCCCTTGGGTTAGAATACAACTTCCTTATGAAAGTGAAGGCAGCGGTCAGGAAGATATGTTCGAAGTGCCAGATAGTCCGGAGGAAGGGCTATGTGTATGTCGTCTGCAAGGCCAACCCCCGTCATAAGCAAAGGCAAGGATAAATGAGAATACTCGGCATCACCATCCCAGAGGAAAAGCGTCTTGAAATCGGCTTGACGACGCTCTACGGCATCGGCCGCTCCCGCGCGCGCGAGATCCTAGGGAATGCCGGCGTTCCCGCCGACAAGAAGGTCAAGGAGGTGAGCGTCGAGGAGGAGAACAAGATCCGCGCGATCATAGAGTCCTTCACCCTCGAGGGAGACCTCAAGCGCGAGAAGGCGGCAAACATCAAGCGCCTGAAGGATATCAAGGCCTACCGCGGCATCCGCCACCAGCGGAACTTGCCAACCCGGGGCCAGAGGACCAAGACCAATTCCAGGACGACCCGGACCTACAGGGGCCGGAAGACCGCCGGTACCGGCAGGAAGATCGCCGAGAAGAAGTAATTATAGATATGGGAAAGAAGAAACTCGCCACAACTGAAGATGGAGCCGTCAAGGCGGAGAAGGCCGAAGGGGCCGCTGCTCCGGAGGCTGTCGCCCCTAAGTCCCGCGGCCGCCGCATAGACTCCGGCGTCCTTTGCGTCGAGTCCACCTATAACAACACCAAGCTCGTCCTTACCGACATTAAGGGCGGTACGCTCGCATGGTCCTCGTCCGGCTCGCTCGGCTTCAAGGGTGCCAAGAAGGGCACCCCTTTTGCTGCCGCGAAGGTCGGCGAGACGCTCGCCGCCAAGGCCGCCACCCTGGGGGTGAAGGAGGTCAGGGTCGTCATCAAGGGCGTCGGCTCCGGCCGGGAATCGGCCATCAGGGGCTTCATTTCGAAGGGCATCAACCTCACCACTATCCAGGATATGACTCCGGTGCCGCACAACGGGCCGAAGCCGCCGAAGCCGCGCCGCACATAACATATAGATATGAAAATCGGACCCAAATACAAAATAGCCCGCCGACTTGGAGCCCCCATCTTCGAGAAGACGCAAACCGCGAAGTACGGCCTCTCGCTCGCGAGGAAGGAGAAGACCGCCAAGTTCAAGCGGCAGAAGTCCGAGTACGGCCAGGCTTTGAACGAGAAGCAGAAGGCCCGCTTCTCCTACGGCATGTCCGAGAGGCAGTTCAAGAGCTACGTCGACAAGGCCGCCAAGGCCGCGAACCCCTCGCTTAAGCTCTTCCAACTCCTTGAGAGCCGGCTCGACAACGCCCTCTTCCGCTCTGGGCTCGCGAAGACTCGCGCCCAGGCCCGCCAGCTTGCCAGTCACGGGCACTTCAACGTGAACGGCAAGCGCGTCACCGTACCTTCGATTCAAGTGAAGGTTGGGGACGTAGTGGGCTGGCGCGGCTCTGAGCGGCTGAATCAGCTGGGAGCTGATTCAGCGGAGAGGATGAAGGCCCAGGCGGCGCCCGCCTGGCTCGAGGCAAGCGCGGAGAAGAGGGAGGCCACGGTCGTAGGCGAGCCGGCCTACGCCAAAGGCGAGCAGGTCTTCGACCTCGGGACGGTTATCGGGTTCTACAACAGGTAATTAACAATAGCTTTTCATAACTTTATGGCAGACTACACGATCCATCTCCCGTCGAAGCCCCGCGTGATCTCGGAAGAGGGCGAGACCGGCGTGTTCGAAATCGAGGGTCTCTACCCGGGCTACGGGCACACGCTCGGGAACTCGCTCCGCCGCATCATCCTCTCCTCGCTCCCGGGCGTCGCCATCACCGCCGTCAAGATCTCCGGCGTCCAGCACGAGTTCTCGACCATCGACGGCGTCAAGGAGGATGTCATCACCATCCTCCTCAACCTGAAGAAGGTCCGCATGAGGATGACGGTCGACGAGCCCCAGACCATTTCCCTCAAGGTCAAAGGCGAGAAGGCGGTCACGGCCAAGGACCTCGACATCCCCGGCCAGGTCGAGATCCTCACCCCCGACCAGCCCATCGCGACGCTTACTTCCAAGGGCGCCTTGCTTGAGATGGAGATCAGGGTCGAGAAGGGCCTCGGCTTCATGCCGAAGGAGATGATCGACAAGAACAGGGTCGAGATCGGCTCGATCGCGCTTGATGGCATCTTTACCCCCATCCGCAAGGCTTCCTACGAGGTCGAGAACATGCGCGTCGGCGACCGGACCGACTTCAACAAGCTCCGGATCTTCATCGAGACCGACGGCACCATCGCTCCCTCCGTCGCGCTCTCCTCCGCCATCGAGACGATGATCAACCAGCTCAAGGCCATTGTCGGCTTCAAGGAGGAGACTTCGGAGGAGGAGTCTGTAAAGATTCCTAGCCCGATGGTACAAACGTCGCGTTCGGAAGTCGACCCCGAGGTTCTGAAGACCCGAGTCGAGAGCCTCGACCTTTCCGCGAGGACGGCGAATGCCCTCGCGGGCGCTACCATCCGGACTGTCGGCGGCCTGGCGAAGAAGAAGGAAAAGGATCTCCTCGAGATCGAGGGCCTCGGCGCCAAGGGCATCCAGGAGATCAGGAAGGCCTTGGGCGAGTTCGGCATCACCCTCAAATAATCATATGGCATTCCATCGAGCGCACAGGAAGTTCGGCAGGGAGAAGAACCAGCGCGTCGCGCTGATGAAATCCCTTGCCTATGCCTTGACGCTCGAGGAGAAGATCAAGACCACCGAGGCGAAGGCCAAGGAGCTCCGCCCGATGATCGAGAAGCTCATCACTTTGGGCAAGAAGGAGACCCCGGCTTCCAGGCGACTCCTCGAGGCCCGGGTAGGGAAGATCGCGGCACGAAAGATTGCCTCGACGCTCTCTCCCAGGTATAAAGGGAGGGCCGGCGGCTACACGCGGATCACCAAGCTCGTCCGCCGCGCCTCCGACGGCGCGCCCCAGGCCGTCATCGAGTTCGTCTAATCATATGAAGCACACCATCGACGCCACAGGCAAGGTTCCCGGACGCATCGCTACCGAAGTGGCGGTCTGGCTCATGGGCAAGAACAGGACCGACTTCGTCAAGAACGCCATCCCGGATGTCGACGTCGAAGTGGTCAACGCCCGCGCTATGATGCTCGACAGGAAGAAGCTCAAGGACAAGCGCTACGCCCGCCACTCGCTCTACCCGGGCGGCCTCACGCTCGAGAGCATGCAGCACGTCGTCGACACCAAGGGCCCGAAGGAGGTCCTCCGCCGCGCCGTCTACG
>JAIFWR010000016.1 GCA_019661805.1 Candidatus Parcubacteria bacterium | reverse complement strand
ACTCGGTTGCCTCGGCTTCGTTCGGCGCCTTGGAATGGAGCTGGGCGATGGGGAAGTGGCGATAGACCCAGGCCACCTTGCCGCCATACGTGCTCATGACCTGCTTCAGCGTGTTGTGGAACGCCTTGCAGAAGGGGCATTCGGTGTCGGAGTACTCGACAATGACGACGTCAGCGCTGGCGCTGCCCAGGATGTGGTCCTTGGAGGTGATGCTTGGGAGCTCGACAGCGCGCGAGACCTGGCCGGTATTGTAAGAGGGCGCCGTACCGCCGCCGGCGTAGATCGCCCCCGCGACGAGGAGGCCCGCCACGACGATCGCCCCGGGGACTAAGAATTTGCTCGAATGCTCCTGTTCCATAGTCTCGGCATTATAGCACGTGCCAGACACTTGGCCGCGAGTACGACGACAATACTGCCTAGGATGTCAATGGCATGGTGCACTCCGGCCGCGACTCTCGCCACGCCGATTGTGAAGGCAATGAGCCAGAGAATCGCCGCCAGCTTCCGATTGAAATAGCCCACCACGGCGGCGAGGGCGGCGGCGGAAAGCACATGATCGGAGGGGAAGCCGTTGTCCGCCGCATGCGGGATGAGGGGAGTAACCCCGCTCACGACGAAGGGCCGCGGATCGTACCAGAAGTGCCGCGCGATAAGGGCGAGGACATAGGCGAGCGGCAGGGTGATCGCTCCGAAGATGACTATCTCTCTCCTCTTCTCCACCGGAGCCTTATAGAGGGCGTACATGGCAAGCAGGGGAGAAAGGATGATGAGGTATTTCGCGGTAAGGATTGTGAGCGTATCCATCAGAATGGCAATGAAAATGTTAATTTGTTCTCCCCCGGCTTTTCCCACGTGCTCGTGTCGAGAATGATCTCCTTCATCTGGCTGCCTTCCTTGAAGATGAGCTTGCCGTGCTGGAGCGCGTGCTCGTAGAGCTCCTTGGTGAGCCTCACGTCGTCGATGCAGTACTGGCGAACCTTCTCTATCTCGCCCTTTCGCCACCACTTCACCGCCTCCCCGCCCCAGCCGGATTTCTTTTTCCCGAGCGTGCCCTCGGCGAGCTGGTCGAGCTTCATGCGCCGGCCGTATTGCGCCTTGATCTCTTTCAAAATGTCCACGTGCTTAATCTTCGTGAGATCGCCGGGGTAATACTTGTTCAAGAGAGGCATGTCGAAGTGCTCGGAAGTGAAGCCGATGATCATGTCGGTGCGCTCGAGGATCGGCCAGAGCTTACCGAGCTCTTCGGAGAGGTATGAGGAGTACGAATCCGTTTCGGAGTCGTAGATGGCGACGATGGCGATGTCCAAGAGGCGGGGGTCGGCCTTCCCAACGTCGTGGAAGAAGTTCTGCGTCTCGATGTCGAACACTACCTTACGCATGCGTTGGGAGTCCGTGAGTCTCCAAGAAGTCGCGCATAGTCACATCACCGATGGCGAAGCCGACGGCAGGCACAGGCTCCACGTCAAACATTTCGAGCAAGTTGTCATACCTTCCGCCGCCAGCTACAGCACGACCATTTTCCTTATTAGTATCAAATATTTCGAAAACGACGCCAGTATAGTATGTCTGACCTCTTGCAAGTTCCGGGTCGGAGACGATGTTGGGTGCGATATCCTTGAAATCTTCGATATTGCCCTTATTTATCCTAATCTCGAAATCTTCATCTTTAGCGCCGAAAGCCTTCATCATCTTGTACGCCAAAGAAATTATTTCCTTATCTCCTTCGAGCCCAGCAACGCCTAAAAGATCGGCGTTAAATTGCCAGTGTTCACGTTTGCGTCCGCGTTGGGGGCGTTCATAACGGAAAATGTTTGGGATTGAGAACCAGCGGAGAGGGTACTTAAGCTCCCTTCTTTGAGCCGCGACCATGCGCGCAAGAGAGGGTGTCATCTCGGGGCGCAGTGTCACCGAGCGGTCGGCGCGGTCGGTGAAGGTGAATGTTTGTTCATTCACGATTTCTGCACCAGACTTCTCCGTGTACATCTCTGTCGGTTCGAGGAGGGAAGCGCTGTATTCCTGGTAGCCCGCCTCTTCGGCTACTTTGCGCCATACGCCGAACATATAGTTCTGCACAGCCATATCCTCCGGGTAGAAGTCCCGGACGCCTTTATAAGGCTCGGTCGAAAGCTTTGCCATTGCCCGCCATTATACAGGTTTTCTACCCGGGGCCAAAAGGAGTATGATGGATAGCGGACAGGTCTTACAGGAGGTTCCATGCGGCTCATTATCGTCGATGGTCCGGAACACCTTGATGTCTCCCTGTACGCCAGGCGGCTCGCGGTGATGCTCGCCCTGCCGTACTTGGAGGCGGACAGGTACGCCACAGTATCGTCTGAAGGCGCCGTCATCGCCCGCGCTTCAGCACTCTTCAATACCAAGGAGGCGGTGCACATCTACCTCTGTGACAAAGGAGATACCGTTGCCCCGCCGGAGGTGTGGCCCTACGAGATCTGGAGGCACGAGAACCCCGACGAAGCCGTCCGGTCGATCGCCCAGCTCTGCTATCTCGTGGCCGGACGTCCGCGCGTCCTGCCCCGAGCCGTTGCCTGAACCCTCTCGTTCTTCGTATGAAAAATGCCCGATCCCGACGCATGTCGGGATCGGGCATCACTCATGTAGTTATTTCAAATCCCTCGGCCGTTGGCCTACGGGCTAGGCCTTCCGCTGCGCCTTGTTGCGGTCGGTCTGGGTGAGGAGGATTTTGCGGAGGCGAACGGATTTCGGCGTGATCTCGATATATTCGTCGCCATTCATGACCTCCATGGCGCGCTCGATGTCGAGTTTGAAGGCCGGTACGAGGAAGATGCCTTCGTCGGAGCCCGAGGCGCGCATATTGGTGAGCTGCTTGCCCTTCGTCGGGTTCACATACATATCCTCGCCCTTGGAGGAGTTGCCGATGACTTGGCCCGCGTAGACCTCGTCGCCCGGCGAGACGTAGAGGACGCCCCTCTGCTGGAGGTTGTCGAGGGAGAAGGCGAGGCACTTGCCGGCTTCCATCGAGATCATGGCGCCGACGTCGTGGTGGTCGATCTCGCCCGCATACTTCTTGAACTCGGTGAAGCGGGAGGAGAATATCCCCAGTCCCTTGGTCGCGACGACGAACTCACCCCGGTAGCCCAAGAGTCCGCGCGTCGGCGCCTCGAAGGTGAGGCGGGTCGCGCCATTCTCCGTCTTCATATCCATAAGCTGGGCCTTGCGGATGTTCAAGGCTGCGATGACGGTCGAGCTCGCTTCCTCGGGCACGTCGATGATCACTTCTTCATACGGCTCGGTCTTCACGCCACCCTCTTCCTTGAAAATAACTTTTGGCTGGGAGACCTGGAGCTCGAAGCCCTCGCGGCGCATGTTCTCGCAGAGGATGGCGATATGGAGCTCGCCGCGGCCGTAAACCTGGTAGAACTCGCCCGAGTCGAAGTCCACTTTGAGGCCTACGTTCACCTCAAGCTCCTTCTCGAGCCTCTCCCGAATCTGGCGGCCGGTCACGAACTTGCCTTCCTTCCCGGCGAAGGGCGAGTTGTTGACGAGGAAGTTGAGAGAGATGGTCGGCTCGTCGACGTTGATGGCGGGGAGAGCTTCCGCCCCCTGGTCCGCCATGATGGTGTCACCGATGAAGATCTCCGGCAAGCCGGCAAGCATGACAATGTCGCCCGCGATCGCTTCCTCGGACTCCTTCCGCTTCACGCCCTCGAAGGTGAAGAGCTTGGTGATCTTCCCCTTGAAGCTGCCGCCCTTCTGCTGCTTGACAAATACTTCCTGGCCCGTTTTCAAAACGCCTTCGTAAACCCTGGCGATGGCCATCCTGCCGAGGAAGTTGTCGTAGGCGAGGTTGAAGGGCTGGAGGCGCACCGGCACGTCAAGCCGCTGGGGAGCGGGCGGAACGTGCTCGAGGACCATGTCGAGGAGAGGATTGAGGTCCCTTCTCTCATCTTTAAGATTTTTCATCGCGACACCCTCGCGTCCGATGGCATAGATAGTAGGGAAGTCGATCTGCTCGTTGTTTGCGCCGAGTTCGAGGAAGAGCTCAAGAACGGCCTCGTGCACCCAGTCCGGGCGCGCGGCGGACTTGTCGATCTTATTGACGACCACGATGGGCTTCAAGCCGAGCTCGAGGCTCTTCTTCAACACGAAGCGGGTCTGGGGCATGGGGCCCTCTTGCGCGTCTACGACGAGGAGGACCGTGTCGATGGAGCGGAGGACGCGCTCGACCTCGCTTCCGAAGTCGGAGTGGCCGGGCGTGTCGACGATGTTAATCTTGGTATCTTTGTAGAAAAGAGAGGTGTTCTTCGAGTAAATGGTAATGCCGCGCTCCTTCTCGAGGTCGTTCGAGTCCATGCTCTCGCCTTCGGCGAACATGCCGTTCTGCCGCAGCAAGGCGTCGGTCAGGGTGGTCTTGCCGTGGTCGACGTGGGCGATAATGGCGATGTTCCTAATTTCCATAAAAAATCCGCCGCAACGGCGGGGATTCATTAAAGCATAAAAAGGGGAAAAGCGCTACTTCTCCCTAAACTCGCCGTTTTTGTAGACGAATTGCTTAGAGACGGGGACGGTCGGCTCGGCGGCGAAGGCCTCGCCCTCCTTCCGGTCGAGGAACTTCACCGTTGCCACCCCGTTCGATATAGAAACAGACTGCGGGGCGATCCGGTCGCCGAGGAAGATCACCTCCGTGCCCTTGTAGCCGAGCGTGCCGGAGACAAAGGCCGCCGCGTAGACGAAGACGCCCGAGCCGCCGCCCGAACGGGCGAGGAGGATGACCGAATCGCTCTTACTGTCGCCGTTTAGGTCGCCGAAGGCCTTCTCGTCGAGGATCTCCGTCTCGGTCGCGATGCCGTCGGTGCCCGCAGAGGAGCCGTGTCCGCCAGAGAGGGTCACCTTCTCCCCGTCGATCTCGAAGGTCGCGGAGGAGGAATCCGGCTCGAAACCCGCGCCTACCGTCGTCGAGGTCGGGTCGGCCGCGGGTTTCGAAGGAGCCTTCTTCCAATAATACGAGCCGGCGAGGACGGCGAGGGCGATAATAAGGAGGAGAAATTTCTTCATAAGTTGATTTTACCACAAAGCAAAAGTCCCCCGTAGGGGACTTTTGCGTAGAAGGGCCAGCGTGAAGGGGCGTTCCGCAAACTTGCGCATTGTGGCCTCTGTGTGAAGGAATGGCCCTCACTTGGGCGAGACCTTTGAAAGAAAGTTAAGGAAGCTCCGCTCCGCTGACCAAGAGTATTAGTCGGACGGGGAAGGCGATCCTGTCAGAACGATTTTTCGAACAACTGTGGGGACAACATGTGGATTCGTGTGGACAATTTTTTGAAACCATTCAGCTGTTGAATCGTCTATTCAACTGGTTATCCATAATCAAATCATTACCATGCCAGACGAAAAACGCGAAGCCGAGGAAGAAGCGCATAACGCCCGTGTCGAAGCGGCTCGGCACGAAAGGGAGGTATCCGACAACGCCGAAGAGGAGGCAGAGGCGGCCAAGCGCCGCGCCGACGAGGCGGAGAGGGAAGCGGGAATCTGACTACGCTTCCTCGCCGTCATACGCTCTCTGAAGAGGCTCGATCTCGAGCTTCTTCATTTTGAGCATCGCCTTCATGACGCGGCCGGCCTTCTCCTTGTCCGGGTCGGTCATGTACCGCCCGAGAATCGTCGGCACAACCTGCCACGTCATGCCGAACTTGTCGACGACCCAGCCGCACTCGATCTCCTTGCCGCCGTCGGCGAAGGCGTACCAGAAGTGGTCGATCTCCTCCTGCGTGTCGCACTCGATCATGAAGGATACGGCGCCGTTCAGCTGGAAATGCGGCCCGCCGTTTAAGGCCATGAAGTCCGTCCCGGAAAGGCTGAAGGAGACCGTCATGACCAGGCCTTCGGGCATCTTCGAGGCTTCAGCTCCCGCCTTATCGTAGTGGGTGAGAGCGGTAATCTTCGAATCCGGGAAGAGGGAAATGTAAAAGTTCGCGGCTTCTTCGGCATTCTTGTCGAACCAGATAAAGGGTGTGATTTTTTTCATACGGCTTATGATAGCAAATTTTTGAGCGCGCCGTTCCAAAACTCCTCGACGTAATCCCTTGCCTTCGTGCCGAGGCGCTTGGGGACGAGGATCGAGCGCGTGGGGTCGTAGACTTTTGCCCATGGATTTTTCTTGCCTTTA
>JAIFWR010000015.1 GCA_019661805.1 Candidatus Parcubacteria bacterium | reverse complement strand
AGGGGAAGAATACGCTCGAGCTTACCTACGACACCACCTGCGCGAAGGAAATGGAGGCAGCCTTCATCGTCGAGGAGTGGCTCGAGGAGCACTGGTTCGACTTCGATTCCGGGAACGAGACGAGGGAGGGCAAGAGAGTGTTCACGCTCGACATCCTCCTCTGGAGCGACTGATAGCAGTATGAAATGAATCGCGCCCGGCACCACAAGGTGGTGCCGGGCGCTTTGCGTCTGGCGGTTTCAGCTTGCCTTCTCGGAGCAGGCGAGGCGGAACTGTTTCTTGCGCTCGCTCGGCCAGGCTTCCTCGATGGGCTTGCCGTCCTGCATCACGAGCTTTGTTTCCTCAACAATAGCATATGGCTTGGTTAAGCCGCCAGTAGACACTATGCTTCCAGTTGAAGTCAAGACCCTCTTCTTGCTATTGTATTCGCACAAATCACATGAGGTTCCGGCCGCCGGTTTCGGCGCCTTTTATTTTGCCCCAATTAACACCACGCTCTATGAAAATCATCACCAACACGCTCTTCTCCAGAATATCCGCATACGGACAAATCCTCGCCTCCGGCGCACTGATCTTCAGCTTCCTGCCCCCGTTCCTCTCCTCTCCGGCTTCCCTCGCGTTTGCTCCCGCCAAAGAGGGTGCGCTCAAGGCGCTTTCTGCTCCTGTTAAAAGCCCGATTTCCCTCGTGAACGCCTTCTTCGGCGAAGGCGTCTCCGCAAGCGTCTCCCAGCCGATCATTGATAAGCAGATCGCGCTCGTCTCGACGCGGGATGCCTTCCCGGCCTCGCTCTCCGTCATTAGGAAGAACGAAGCCATGATCCGCGCTGCCGCCGACAAGTACGGCGTGCCTACCGATGTCGCGATCGGCGTCTCCTTGCTCGAGAACGGCGGCTCCGAAACGGCGGTCTCCTCCGCCGGCGCCCTCGGCGTCTTCCAGCTCATGCCCGGCACCGCCCGCTCGC
The DNA here is from genome assembly GCA_019661805.1 of Candidatus Parcubacteria bacterium. Classification (GTDB taxonomy): domain Bacteria; phylum Patescibacteriota; class Minisyncoccia; order Phycocordibacterales; family Zambryskibacteraceae; genus UBA5004. The sequence continues at coordinate 5,531 of JAIFWR010000015.1, read as the reverse complement.
TTGGCCTCACCGTCAACAAAAAGGTTGATGAGAGGAAGGATGTGGAAAAGAACATCGACGCCGGCGTCTCCTACCTTAAGATGAATTACGACCGCTTCGGCGACTGGGGCCTTGCGACCTGGGCCTACCACGCGGGCGAGGGCAATGTCATGAAAGCACTCGCCCTTTACAAGAAGAGCGGCGGCACGGGCACCCCGACCATCCACAAGCTCCTCTCGAGCGCCGCAGTGAAGCCGATGACAAAGAAGCTCTCCGACGACAGCGCCGGCTACCCATACAAGGTCATCGCGACCGCAACCCTCTTCCGCCAGGCCGCCTCCGGCTCTGCCGCGATTCCCGGATCGGTCGCCGACAACAATTAGCGCCTCATTTGGGGGATAAGGGAAAAACGGCTATAATTGGGCTTATGGAAGGGTCCTATACCGTCAAAACCGAGGCCTTCGAGGGCCCCCTCGATCTCCTCTTGGAGCTCGTCACGAAGAGGAAGCTCTTCGTCTCCGACGTCTCGCTTGCCCAGGTCGCGGACGACTTCGTCCGCTACGTCGAAGCCCAGGGTGAGGTGCCCATTTCCGAATCCGCCGAGTTTATCCTCGTTGCCTCGACCTTGATGCTCGTGAAGAGCCGTTCGCTTCTCCCCATGCTCCAACTCTCGGAGGAAGAGGAGGAGAGTATCCATGATCTCGAAAATCGCCTCGCTGTCTACGCGAGGGTAAAAGAACTTGCCGCCCATCTCCGCGATATTTACGGCACTCATGTTATTTTTGAAAAAGAGTTGCGAAAAAATGACCTCGTCATTTTTTCGCCTGACTCGAAGACCGATATCGAGAATCTCCACAACGCTCTCGAGCGCCTCATCATGGCCCTGCCGAAGAAGGAAGTTCTACCCAAGGTCCTGGTGAAGAAGGTAATCTCGCTTGAGGAAATGATCGAGAAGCTCTCCGAGCGGATTGCCAAGGCGGGCAGGATGCGTTTCGGCGACTTTAAGCACAAGGACAAGATCTCGGTCATCGTCGGCTTCCTCGCCATGCTTGAGCTCGTGAAGCGGGGCGCGATCAGGGTCTCGCAGGAGGATGCGGCTGGCCAGCCGCATGGAGAGATCGAGATCGAAAGACACTCCGATTCCGTCGGCATTCCCACTTACGCCTGATGCAGAGCCTGGAATCACAGCTTGAAGCGGTCCTCTTCTACGCGAGCGAGCCTTTCTCGGTCAAGGAGCTCGTCCTAGCGACCGGCGCGAGGGAAGCCGAGGTGAAGGCGGCGCTCAAGAGACTCCAGGACGCCTACGCCGAGCGGGGGATCGTCCTCGTTTCTGATGGCAGCCAGTACTCCTTCGGCACGCATCCGGGGAACGCCGCCTTGGTAGAGAAGATGCAAAAGGAAGAATTTTCCAAGGAGCTTGGCCGCGCCGGCCTCGAGACCCTCGCGGTCATCCTCTATCGCACGCCGATCTCGCGCCGCGAGATCGACCAGATCCGCGGGGTGAACTCGGGCTTCATCCTGCGTACACTCCTCATCCGCGGACTCATCGAGAGGACCGAGAGCCAGGCGGGGGAAAGGAGCTTCACCTACAAGCCCTCGCTTAAGCTCTTCGAACACTTGGGCATCCGCCGCCGCGAGGAGCTGCCCGAGTTCGGCGCGGCGTGGAAAGCAGTCGACGAATTTATAAAAACCGAAGGGGAGAAGGATGACAACCGCGATGCCTGATTCCGACAAAAACTTCCCCATGATCCTCCTCGGCGCCTCCGTCTTCTTCGTCGTCGCCTTCTTGAGCTTGAAGCCGGGAGAGCTCGCGAGGCCAAAGCCGGCGGAGGTGCCGGCTTTGGCCTTCCCCAAAGTGACGATCGAGGCCAAGGCCGCCTACGTCTACGATCTGCGCGAGGGCAAGGAGCTTTATGCCAAGAATGCCGACACGAGACTCCCGCTTGCCTCGGTGACGAAGCTCATGTCGGCTCTCGTAGCTTCAGAACTTGCGCCTGACTTTGACGTGGTCAAGGTCAATGCTGACGCATTGCGCACCTACGGCGACAGCGGGCTCGCTCCCGGGGAGAAGTGGACGTTAAAGAGCCTCCTCGACTTCTCGCTCCTCACATCGTCGAACGACGGCATTAGGGCGGTCGCGCTCTCGCTTGCGGCGCTCAGCCAGTCGAGTGCCTCCGAAAGCGAGATCATCCAGAGCTTCGTCTCGGCGATGAACGCCAAGGCCTCCGAGCTCAATTTGAAGAATACCTACTTCTGGAACGAGACGGGTCTCGACGAGTCGGAGATCAAGGGGGGCGCCTACGGGAGCGCCAAGGACATTTCCGCGCTTATCGGCTACATCTTGAAGCACCGCCCCGAGCTCCTCGAGGCGACGCGCGAGCCCGCAGCTGTCTTCGTCTCTCTCGACAACATGCCGCACCCGGGCAGGAACACGAATTCGCTCATAAACGATATCCCCGGCATCCTCGGCTCGAAGACGGGCTTCACCGACATCGCCGGCGGGAACGTCGTCTTCGCCTTCGACCCCGAGCTCGGGCACCCCATCGTCGTCGCGGTGCTCGGCTCCTCGGCGGAGGGCCGCTTCGAGGACGCGCGGAAGCTCGTCGAGGCAGCCATGGCCTATATAACCCAACGCTAATATGTGCGGCATCACCGGCATCACCGACACCCAGATAGAGAAGTTAGAGGAGGCCATCCAGAAGATGACCAAGGTGATCGCGCACCGCGGACCGGACGATGACGGTTTCTTCGTCGGGCCGAAGGTCGCCCTCGGCATGAGGCGGCTCGCGATCATCGATCTCGAGCGCGGCCGGCAGCCGATGTCCTCCTCGGACGGCCGCTATCTCATCTTCTTCAACGGCGAGATTTATAATTACAAGGAATTGAAGCGCGAACTCGAGAAGGCGGGAGAGAGCTTCGCCACCGAGAGCGATACCGAAGTCCTCCTGCGCCTGTTCGAGAGGGAGGGGGCAGAGTGCTTCAAGCGCCTGCGCGGCATGTTCGCGGTCGCGATCTACGACACCAAGGCCGAGCGGCTCGTCCTCGCCCGCGACCCCTTCGGCATTAAGCCCCTCTACTACTGGAAGCGCGGCAACAAGATCGCCGCCTTTTCCTCGGAGATAAAGAGCTTCCTCTCGCTCAAGGGCTTCCAACGGGAGGTCAACGACGCCGCGGTCTGGAACTACCTCTCGTACCAGTACAACCCGCTCGAGGAGACCTTCTTCAAGGGTGTCTTCAAGCTTCCGCCGGGGCACTTCATGACGATCGACCTCGCGACGGGAGTCTTTGAGACGAAGCGCTTTTACGCGTTCGAGTTCAAGCCCGACGAGGCACAGGACGAGGGAGAGACGAAGGAGGACATCCTGCGGGCGATGAAGGACTCCGTCCGGCACCACATGATCGCCGACGTGCCGGTGGGCTCCTTCCTCTCCGGGGGCATCGACTCCTCGATCATCGCGACCTTGATGCAGGAGATCCGTGGCGACAAGTCGGTCAAGACCTTTACCGTCGGCTTCGGCAGCGTCTCCGAAGGCCTCCAGGCCAAGGAGACCGCCGCGCCCCTCGGCACCGACCACGCCGAGGTCTCGGTCGGGCCAGACGAGTACTTCGACGCGCTTCAGAAGGCTGTCTACCACTTCGACGAGCCGGTGGCCGATCCTTCCGCTATCGGGCTCTACTTCCTCGCCCGCGAAGCGCGGAAGTCGGTCAAGGTCGTGCTCTCGGGCGAGGGCGCCGACGAGCTCTTCGGCGGCTATAACGTCTACCTGGCACCGATCGCCGCCGCGAAACTGCGCAACATAGTGCCCCGCTTCCTCCTCAAGATCGCCACCTACCTGCCCGTGCGCGGCAGGGAATACGCCTCGCGTGCCGCCTCGAAGCTCGAGGAATGGTATATCGGCAATGCGCGCGTCTTTATGCCGAACGAAGCCAGGAAGGTATGGAAAGGGAAGCCGCAAGAGAGCGTCAGGCTCTCTTCGCTTTATGCCGAGGCGAAGGGCTTGAGCGATTCGACCACGATGCAATATATTGACATCAACACCTGGCTCGTGGGCGACATCCTCGCCAAGGCCGACAAGATGACGATGGCGCATTCGCTCGAGCTCCGCGTGCCCTTCCTCGACGTCGAGGTGGCGAAGCTCGCGGCCGCGCTCCCGGACCGCTTCAAGTGGCGGGACGGGGTCACGAAGTACCTCCTCCGCGAGGCCTTCGCCTCCGTCCTGCCCGAGTCCACGCGGACGCGGAAGAAGCTCGGCTTCCCGACGCCCTTGCGCGAGTGGCTCGACACCTCGAGGGGCGAGCTCTACGGCCTCATTGTCGGGAACGACTATATCGCCGGGCATTTCGACACGAAAGAGATCAAGCGTATCATCGGCGAGCACGTCTCGCGCCGCCGGGACAATTCGCGGAAGATCTACCTCCTCCTCATGCTCGCCATTTGGTACAATACGTTCATTAGGCAATAATCAATTTAAATATTTTTTTTATTATCTCTCAACAATTAAAGAAATAATTTTTTCTGTATTAAAATTAGCGATGTCATGGCCGCCCGAGGCAATCACGTTGAGTTCGTGCTTCACTTTTGCGTTACCGATGACCTTGCGGACAAGTTCTGGTGGAGTAGCAGTGTCCTTCTCACCATAGATTAACGTTACAGGAGCCTGGAGGCTCAGTAAGTCGTCACGAAGGTCGATAGCTACGATGTTGCGGTACGTCTCTCGCATGATAGGTGTCGCTTTTGTATAGAACGGATTCCTGACCACTTTGGTGAGATAGAAGTCACGCAATTTGGAGAGGAATTTTGTCGATAGGGTCACTTTCAAAGTCTTTTGTATGAGGCTCATATTTTTGCTCCTATATTGGCGAATGATTGCGGGAGAGACAAGAAAAATTCTTTTCCCTTTATCGCTATTGTTTTTCTCCCAACGTAACGCAATGGCGCCTCCGAAAGAATAGCCAAGGATTGATTCTGGATTTTCCTTATCTATGATGGCGCTCACATACTCAACATAATCATCGAGAGACCATGGTTTTAGTGGATTAGGCTGGCCGCCGAAACCAGGTAAACGGATTTTTACGATTTCAAAATGTCTCGAAAGAGCTTCAACGAATCTTACTCGGTTTACCCAAGGGTCTAGGCATCCAGAGGAAGTATAGTTGGCGTAATCCCACCCGTGGATTAGGACCATTTTTGGCTTATTCATAACATTTTTTCATCAGCCTCTATATGATACTATTACACCACATGGATGTTCTCAAGATCATCGCCCCGACGGTTCTCTCCTTCTTCACCGGCATATTCATTACCCCGTTCTTCGCGCGATACTTCTATAAGTACAAGATGTGGAAGAAGAGCCCGCGCACGGAGTCTGGCGACATTACTTCGGAGCATTTCAAGCAGATCCACAACACCGAACACGAGGTCTCGACGCCGCGCGTCGGCGGAGTGATCATCTGGGTCTCCGTCTTCCTCACGGTGGCCGCGATCTACGCGCTCTCAATAGTGTTTCCATATGAGAGGATCGGGGAACTCTCCTTCTTCTCCCGGAGCCAGA
>JAIFWR010000059.1 GCA_019661805.1 Candidatus Parcubacteria bacterium | reverse complement strand
GGAGAAGGCGCACTTCCAGGGCGGTCCGCAGCCTCTCTCACCCGATGGTGCACTGATGAAAGCGGGTTTTGACCTCGAGCGCTTCAAGGCCATGGCGCTTACCCGCGGCGTGGGCTGGGCCATGCTCGTGTGGGACCCGGTCTCGAAGCAGCTCATCTACAATTGGGTCGACGAACAGCACCTGGGTCAGCTTAACTCCTGTATTCCAGTCCTCGCGCTCGACATGTGGGAGCACTCCTTCGTCGCCGACTACCAGCCAAGCGGCAAGAAGCAGTATGTGGAGGACTTCTTCGCGAACCTCAATTGGGCAAATGTCGAAGAAAACTTCGCGAAGACACAGAAGTAATTGAGACGAATCCGCCCCCGCCGTCCTTAGGACGGCGGGGGCGTTGTGCGCATCTACCGATGCAGATATTCGAGAAACTGGCGCGCCTTGCGAAAGGCCTTGCCGCGGTGCGAGATCGAGTTCTCATACTCGACCGTCATCTCGGCCCAGACCTGCGTCTCGCCGTCCGGCAGGAAGATCGGGCTGTACGGCATCTTGGGGTGGGCGGGGACGCGCGGTGCTTCGAGAATCGTTCCCCTCACCTCTCCGGTAAAGGAGTAAGGCTTCCCCTTCGGCGACATGAGGACGACCGTAGTGCGGAAGACGGCCGAGCGGTCTGTGATCCCTTCGAGCCGCTTCAGCGTGTAGACCGTGATCTCTTCGGTCTCCGCATCTTCACCCGCCCACCGCGCCGCGCGGTGTCCCGGCTCGCCCTTGAGAGCGGTGATGAAGATCCCCGTATCGTCGGAGATCGACCAATCTTCCTTCCATAAAGCGAAGATTGACCACCACTTCTTCCCCCGTGCGAATTCGGCCTTCTTGAGTGCGTTGGTGTAGAGTGTGTCGCCGTCTTCGACGGCTTCGCCCTTGATCCTCGCTTCGGCCAGAGTGCGGATCACGCAGTTCGACCCGGCAAAGATCGCTTTGATCTGCTCGGTCTTACTCGGATTCCTTGTCGAGAGGGTAATCGGTATAGGCCTTCTCATGAGATTCTCCTGTGTTCGTCTGCCCGCCATCCTATACCAGCTTTCTTTTAAATACAAAAATGAGAATGCCGCCCTTCGCTTTCGCTTGGGGCAGCATAAATAGTAGCGGGACCGATGTCAGTGCACGGTCAAGAGCGGATTGCCGGGGAAGATCGCCCGGAGCTGATCCTGATCAGCCGGTGAGAGCTCTTCGAGCAGGATGAAGCCCGTCTCCTCCCGGGCACTGTCGAACGGAATCGCCGTCTTGAGTTTGTGATCGTAGATGAACTCCTGCGGCTCCTCGACGTTGACCGTAGAGCCGGCAGCAACCGCGGGCCGCTTCTCCGGATTCCACGAGAGCATGACCCCATGCTGCGTAAACCACCGCACGACCGAACTAAGTCTCAATACTCCTGAAGGCATTGGCAATTCCTCCTCTTTTCCGCCATTTAGAATACAGAAAATACAGAAATATCGCGGAAACACAACCACACAAAAGAATAACGCTTGTTGCCGAAAAAGCGACCGTCGCAAACGGGAGCGAGCCGAAGAAGTGGGCGACAAAGAGTATCCAGGAGAGGAGAAAGTACGTCGCGAAGGAAAGCGGCCACGCGATGACAGGGTGAATGTAGGAAAGAAGCACCGCGACAAAGCCCGCGAGCATGGTGAAAGGCACGATCACGAGCGTGAGAATATTGGCCGGGAGCGAAACGATGGAGATATTGCCGACCGAGTACGCGAGGAGCGGGAGCACCGCAAGCTGGGTCGCGAGCGTCTGGGCAAGCGTCTCGCGCACCTTCCAGCGCTCGGTGACCCGCTTCAGCCTTTCTGAAATCGGATCCATGAAGAGGACTAATCCAAGCGTCGCGAGGAAACTAAGCTCGAAGGACGGGTCGAAGACGAGGATCTTCGGATTCTCTAAGAGCATCAGGAACGCCGCGAAGGCGAGCGCCCGCGGCGCCGAGTAGGACCGGCCGAAGAGCTTGGCCGATACGGCGATGCTTGCCATTACGGCCGCGCGCACGACGGTGGTGGTGGCGCCCGTCATGAGGGTGAAGAGGACGACGCCCGCGACCGAGGCTGCAGCCGGAGCCCAGGCGAGCGCGGTGAAATTGGCGAGAATGAATATCTTCTGGAACGCCTTCCGCAGGAACTCCGCAATGAGCGTCACGTTGAAGCCGGACAGGACGACGATATGGATGATCCCCGCCCGGCGGAAGTCCTCGACGATCGCCGCGGGGAGCGAATCCTTGCCAGCGACGATCAGTCCGGCCAGGAGCGAGGACTCTGGCTCGGGCAAGATCGCGCGGGTGTGGGCGATGAAATTATTTTTCACCCTCAAGAGCGCTGCCTTGAGCGCATTGCCATTTCCAGAAGAGAGGACCTTCACTTCAGCGAAGCTCTCCGTCCAATAAATGTCGTCTTTGGCTAGATAAGCGCCGTAGTCGAAGCCCTCTATGACGCCCGGCGTCTTGGGTTCCGCCTTCACTTCCACCCGGTCGCCGTACTCGACATGAGCGTAAAGCGGCGCGGAAACTAAGACTTTCTCGCCATTGTCGGCTTCATACACAAATCGCCTTATATTCTCTTTATCTTCCGGCTCATTCACGACCATGCCAGTTGTTGAAGGAGTTTGAACTTCATGAAAATCTTTTACCGCATAGCGGAGCGAGCCAAGTCCGAAAGAGATAAGAATGATCGAGAGCAGAACCACTTCCCTCTTCTTATCCACGAGCACCGCGAAGCCGACAACAATTATTAAAAGGGAAATGAGCGGAGAGATGGGAACGAAAGAAGAAAGGAAAATGCCCGCGGCGAAGCCGCCGATGAAAAGGGAAATCGGATTAAGCCCCCAGCTTGTATCCGCTTCGGGCTCCATTGTAGAGGGGAGTATAGATGCCATCAGCGAAAAACGTGGCGATCTCATCCGAGCGCTCGTTGTACTCCTCGCCCGAGTGGCCGGCGACGTACTTCCACGCAATCTCTTTTTCGTCCGAGGCGAGGATCAGCTTCTGCCAGAGGTCCTGGTTCAAGACGGGCTTCTTCGACGCCGTGCGCCAACCCCGCTTCTGCCAACTTGGG
>JAIFWR010000014.1 GCA_019661805.1 Candidatus Parcubacteria bacterium | reverse complement strand
CGTCGAGGTTGTACAAAAGGAGTCCGCGCTCACCGAATTCGTCTAAAGCGCCGGACTTGATCAGGCTCTCGAGTGATTTCTTATTCAAACTCCTGTCCTTCACCCGGTCGAGGAAGTCGGCGAGGCTTATGAACGTGCCGTTCGCCTTCCTCTCCTGCGTGATGGAGGAAGCGACGCCCGCGCCGAAGTTCTTGATCGTGGTCAAGCCGAAGCGGATCTTGTACTTCTTCTCGCCTTCGGCAGCCACGACGGAGAACTGGGAGAAGCTCTCATTGACCGAGGGTGGCAATACCTCGATGCCCATCTTCCGGCACTCCGCGACCATGGTGCCGATCGTCTCGACGTCGCCACTCTCAGCCGTGAGCACGGCCGACATGTAGATCGCGGGGAAGTTTGCCTTGAGCCAGCGATGTGCCCGTAGCTTGCCGCGTGCGCCTTGTTGAAGCCGTATCCCTGGAAGGGGACGAAGAGCTCCCAGAGGGCCTCGGCCTTCTCCCTACTCATGCCGCCGTGCTTGATGCAACCCTCGACGAAGAGCACGTGTTGCTTCTTCATCTCCTCGGGGATCTTCTTGCCGACCGCTTTGCGGAACTTGTCCACTTCGCCCCAGCTGTAGCCCGCTACCTCGATCGCCGTCATGAGGAGGTCATCCTGATAGACGAGCACGCCGTAGGTCGTGTCGAGGAAGTCCTTCATCTTCGGGTGCATGAAGGTCGCCTGCTTCCGGCCGTGCTTCCTTGCAATGTACTCCTGGATGTTGTCCATGGGCCCGGGGCGGTAGAGGGCGACCATGACGTTGATGTCGTGGATACTGGTCGGCTTCAGGTCCATGAGCGCCCTCGTCATGCCGGAGCCGTTCAGCTGGAAGGTGGCCTCCGTCTGGCCCTTCGAGAGCATCCGGAAGGTCTTCTTGTCATCAAGAGGAATCTTCTCGAGCGAGAGTTCCGTGCCCTCGAGCTTCCTTACCCGCTCGAAGGTGTCCGCGATGATCGAGAGGTTCCGGATGCCGAGGAAGTCGAACTTCGGCAGGCCGGCCTCCTCGATCGAGTACATGTCGTACTGGGTAATGATCTTGAAACGTCTGACCCCGTCAGACGTTTCCCCTTTCGTATCGTACTGGAGAGGGGTGTAGTCGGTAAGTGCGGTGGGCGAGATGACGATGCCCGCCGCGTGGACCGAGATGTGCCGGGCGTTGCCCTCGAGCTTCTCGGCCATGTCGACGATCGTCTTGGTATCCTGGTCATTGCCGTAGAGCTCCTTGAACTCGGAAGACTCCTTCTTCGCCCGCTCGATCGTCATGGGGAAGCCCTGCACGCCCATAGGGATCATCTTCGCGATCTGGTCGCCAAGCGCGTAGGGGAAGCCGAGGGCGCGGGTGACGTCGCGGACAGCTCCGCGTGCGAGCATGGTGCCGAAGGTGCCTATCTGGGCCACGTGGTCCGCCGCCGCGCGTATTCGATCACTTCGTCCCGGCGGTTGTCGGCGAAGTCCATGTCGATGTCCGGCGCCGAGGGGCGGTCGGGGTTCAAGAACCGCTCGAAGGGGAGCTTGTACTCGAGCGGGTTGATGTTCGTGATGCCGGTGAGGTAACTCACGAGCGAGCCTGCCACCGAGCCTCGGACGTTGGTGAGGATCCCGTGCTCGTGCGCGTAGCGGAGGAGGTCGGTCACGATGAGGAGATACTTCGGGTAGCCCTTGTCGTTGATGATCTTCAGTTCATACTCGACCCTCGCGACCTCCGCGGGAGTTTTCGCGAGGCCGCGCTTTGCGAAGCCCTCTTCAACGATGTCCCGGAAGGCCTCCTCCGGAGTTTTCCCGTTCCCGATCTCGAGGTTGGGGAAGACCCATGTGCCGAGCTCAAGCTCCAAGTTGCACATCTCGGCCACCTTGGCCGTGTTCTCAAGCGCTTCCGGCACGTCTTTGAAGTATTTTGCCGCCGTCTTCGTGCTGATAAAAGAGAAGTCCTCTTCCTCATCACCAAGCACCCGGCCTGCGCCGCTGCCAGACATATAACCCTGGATCGCGAGGACGGTGTCGCGCACCGTCTTGTCCTCGGGGTCGAGGTAGTAAACGTCGTGGGCGGCGAGGAGCGCTATGCCGTGTTTCGCGGCAATCGCCTTCCTCTCGGCCATGAGCTCGTCGTGGCCTATGATCTCGGGGTGATGCGTGAGCTCGATGGAGAAGCGCTCCGGGCCAAATACTTTTTGGTAAAAGAGCGCCAGTTCCTCGACATCGGTCTTCACGAACGAGGGGAGGATTGCGACGAGCCCGGCCTTATGCTTCTCGACCAGTTCCTTGTCTATCCGCGGCTTGTAGTAGAAGCCCTCAAGGTAGGAGGCCGTGACGAGCTTGAGGAGGTTGTGGTAGCCCTCGAGGTTCTCGGCGAGGAGGATGAGGCGCGTCCGCTGGTTGTCGATCCGGGCTTCCTTGTCGTGCCGCGTGCGAAGTACCACATAGAAGTCGACTCCGATGATGGGCTTCACGCCCTCCTTCCTGCACTCTTTGTAGAACTCGATTGCGCCATAGAGGTTTCCCGAATCAGTGAGGGCGAGGGCCTCCATGCCTTCCTTCTTTGCCCTTTTCACTAGGTCTGGGATCTTCGGCACTCCGTCCAAGAGGGAGTAATGCGAGTGGACATGGAGGTGTACAAACTTTGACATGGGCATAGTATAATACAGGCAACGAATGAGTCATATCGTAGGCATCGACGAGGCAGGGAGGGGCCCACTGGCGGGCCCGGTCTCCGTCGGGGCGGTCCGGATTAGGGAAACGTTCAATAAGAAGTTCTTCAAGGGGATCAGGGACTCCAAACAGCTCTCGCCGGAGGAGCGCGAGCTCTGGTACTCGCTCGCGCTTGAGGCGAAGAAGAGGGGAGAGCTCGACTTCGCCGTTTCCCTCGTCTCGGAGAAGGTGATCGACCGGCACGGCATCGCCTACGCGCTCCGCCTCGGGATCAAGCGCTGCCTCGAGAAGCTTAGTGCCGAAGAGGGCGACCAAGTCTTCCTCGACGGCGCGCTCAAGGCGCCCGCCTCATTCCCTCACCAGCTCACGGTCATCCGCGGAGATGAGAAGATCCCCTTGATCTCGCTCGCCTCCGTCATGGCCAAGGTGACGCGGGACAGGAAGATGGTCAAACTGGCAGAGAAGTTCCCCGAATTCTCTTTCGAAATCAACAAGGGCTACGGTACGCGCATTCACTTGAGTGCTCTCGCAAAATATGGCCGGACAGTAATCCACAGAAGGAGCTTTTTGAAGAACTTGACATTTAATAAGTAGGGTAGTATAATAGAGTTAGAAAGAGAGGTGGCTCATGGAGAGCCCGAAGAAGTCGCACTTTTCCTGCGGCCTCATCTATCGCAACAATCCTACCAGCGGGAGACTCGAGTTTCTCGTCCACGACGTGATCTCGACGAAGGGCGAACGCGTCAGCCCGAAGCAAACCAAGTTTCCCGGCGGCAACAACCGGACGACGATCAATCCGGAAGAGACGCCGGAGTTTACTGCGGCGCGGGAAATCTTGGAGGAAACGTACCTCACCGTCGCTCCCGAGAACCTCCAGAAGATCTGGGAGTATGAAGCGCCGTCCGACCACGACAAGCCGGGACAGCACACCAAGTACGGATTCCTGGTCTCGCTCGGCGAGTGCCAGGGAACCATCCGGACGACCATCCTCACGGACAACGAGGACACGATGGGCGTGCCGTATTGGCTCCCGCCCGAAGAGCTCAAATTTCGGCTCTTCGGCGGCCACCAGATCCCTTTTCTCCGAGCGTGCGAACGTCTCGGCCTCCTCTAGTTCACCACCCAGGCCCCCAGCCGCCCCGACGCTTCATGCGTCGGGGTTTCCTTTTATAAAAATTGTGCTACAATGAGCCCATGGTAGTCCGCATGAGGCATACGAGGAGTCATACCCGAAACAGGCGCTCTCACCATGCGCTTGCTAAGCCTGCTTTGTCCAAGGACGAGTCGGGCAATCCTCATTTGAGGCACCGCATGTCGGCTACCACTGGCAGCTACCGCGGCCGGAAGGTCGTCGACCTTACCGTGAAGCTCGAGAAGCGGGCTGCCAAGGCTTCGGCTGCCGTGAACGCCCGTTAAGTTCGTCTTATCTTTCATAGCTTAGTCTTTTTGGTTTCCCTGCTCTTTATGTCTCAACGACATCTTTCCCGCTCTATCGTCCTTCAAACGCTGTTTGAGTGGGACTTCGAACGCCGAAAAACCGAAGAGATCCCCGCCATTTTCGAACGAAATATCCGCGAGTTCGCACCCGGTACGAGCGACCGGCCCTTCATGGAGAACCTGCTCAAGCTCGTCCTCGACAAGCGCCGCGACCTCGACAACGTGATAGAGAAGGCCGCTCCGGAGTGGCCGATCAATAAGATCGCGCCGGTCGACCGGAACATTCTTCGTATCGGCCTGGCCGAGCTTATCTTCGCGGACCGGAAGGAAGTCCCGCCCAAGGTGGCGATCAATGAGGCGATAGAGCTTGCCAAGCAGTTCGGCGGCGACACGTCCGGCCGGTTCGTGAACGGCGTCTTGGGTGCCGTCTACAAGGAAATGGGCGAGCCCGGCAAGCACGAGCAGGGCAAGCCGAGGAAGAAGCACGGCAACCTACCCTTGGACCAGCTCCCGGTCGAGCAGCTTGCGGGCGCGGTCGTCTTTGCCCGGCAGGGCTCCGATGTCTACCTGGCGCTCGTCCACGACGTCTTCGGCCATTGGACATTGCCGAAGGGGAAGATCGGCGATAACCCCAAGATCGCCAAGGAGAGCGCCGAGGAGGGGATCGTCCGCGAGGTTAGGGAGGAGATCGGCATCGACGTAAAGGTGAAGGAGCCCTTGGGCGAGAACTCCTACTCCACCTACCACCCCGAGAAGGGGAAGATCGTGAAGCACGTCTCCTACTTCCTCGCCGAGGGCCCGTACACCGAGCTCACCTTGGAAGAGAAGGAGGAGAAGGGCGGCTTGGACGACGTGCGCTGGTTTAGGCTCGCGGACATCCTTGACCTCAATTTCTACGATGATATCCTGCCCATCGTGACCCGGGCCTTGACCCGGCTCGCGGAGGGGGCATAATGCAATGGATTTTTCCACATTTGAAGAGACGGCGGGGGTGAGGTTCAACGACAAGAGGCTCTTGAAGCAGGCCTTCACCCACCGCTCATACGTTAACGAAAACCGGGCTGCTACAGCAGACCTGGGCCATAACGAGCGCCTCGAGTTCCTCGGCGACGCGGTGCTCGAGCTCGTCATTACCGACTACCTTTTCGCCAAGATGAAGGAGAGCGACGAAGGCGAGCTCACGTCGCTCCGCTCCGCGCTTGTGAATGCCGAGACCTGCGCCCGCGTGGCGACCTCCCTCGGGGCAAACAATTATCTCCTCCTCTCCAAAGGCGAGAGTAAGGACACCGGCCGCGCGCGCCTCTACATCCTCGCCAACACGCTCGAGGCGATCATCGGCGCCATTTACATAGACAAGAATTACGAGGCGGCCAAGGAGTTCATCCTTGCGCACGTCGCGCCCCTGATGGAGGAGATCTTGAAGGAGGGCACGTGGATAGACGCGAAGAGCCGCTTCCAGGAGAGGGCCCAGGAGGCGAAGGGCTACACGCCTTTGTATAAGACCGTTAAGGAGTCGGGCCCGGACCACGACAAGCACTTTACCGTGAAGGTCTCGGTCGGCGATGAGGTGATGGGTGAGGGAGACGGCAAAAGTAAGCAGGACGCGGAGCAGGCCGCCGCCAAAAACGCGCTCGACAAGCAGGGGTGGAAATAGTATAGTTTTTGCGGAGGAATTTGCATGGCGCATTACACAGAAGTTCTTTCTCGACTGGAACAGGAAGAGCGAGTTCAAGTAAAGCGGGAAGGGATGGGCATCGTCCTCACTTTCCCGCCCGATATCTCCCGATACGCCCTTGTGGCGGGCACGGCGGATATTCTGAGCTCGGAAGATGTACCGTTCGACGGCAACTACGCCATCACCAATGAGGGTGACGCCGTCACGCTTCACATCCTCGATCCGTCGCTCAGCAAGTCAGAGTAGAAGAAGGGTGGGCGGGCCGCGCACAGCGGCCCGCCTATTCATTTGTTATAATTGAGCCCACATGTATCTCAAATCGATAGAAATATCGGGGTTTAAGTCTTTTGCCAAGAAGAACGGATTTTCATTCAATACCCCCATTTCCGCTATCGTCGGCCCGAACGGATCGGGGAAGTCAAACGTTGCGGAATCTTTCCGCTTCGTCTTGGGCGAGCAGTCGATCAAGAGCATGCGCGGCAAGAGGGGCGAGGACCTCATCTGGAACGGCTCTCCGGAGTTGCCCCGCGGCAACCGGGCGAGCGTCAAGGTCGTCTTTGATAACGAGCGGAAGATTTTTGATATCGACTTTCCCGAAGTGACCATCGAGCGCGTCGTGCACCGCGATGGTTTGAACGAGTATTCTATCAACGGTTCGCCGGTACGCCTCAAGGACGTGATAGAACTCCTGGCCAAGGCCCACATCGGCTCCTCCGGACACCACATCATCTCGCAGGGCGAGGCCGACAAGATCATTTCCGCTACGCCCAAGGATAGGAAGGCGATGGTCGAAGATGCTCTAGGCCTCAAAATCTACCAATACAAGCGCCTTGAGAGCGAGCGGAAGCTCGAGAAGGCCTTCGAGAACATCGCCCAGGTCGAAGGCTTGAGGAAGGAGATCGCTCCGCACCTCAAGTTCCTCAAGAAGCAGGTCGAGAAGCTCGAGAAGACGGAGAGCCTCCGCGAAGAGCTCATTACTCTGGCTAAAGAATATTTCAAGCGTGAGGAGGCTCATATCACCGAAAGTAAAAAGAGGCTCGAAGCGGAGCGCAAGCCCGTCGAGGAGGAGCTGAAGAAGCTCTCCAAACAGTCGGCCGAAGCGAAGGAGGTCATGAATCTGGAGAAGGACCTCACCAAGATCCGAGGCGAGCGCGACCTTGCCACGCGGGAGCTTGGCAAGCTCGAGGGCCTCATCGAGACCTATGAGCGGCAGATCGAAGCGGAGAAGGGGCGCGCCGCACGCGAGGAACTGAAGACGGTGAGGTTGAAGGAGGTTGAAGACCTCTTCGAGGAGGTGAAGGCCTTTGCCGAGGTTGCGAAGGTTTTCGACCGGATCACGGCGTTTATCCGGGAAAGGAAGCACCAAGAGGACTCAAGGCTTATCAGTGAGCTCTCTGCCAAAATTGTGGAAGCAAAAAAGCGAAAAGGCGGGCTCGAAGCGCTCCTTAAGGCGGTTCAGGAGAAGGAACAGAAGATCATTGAGGCGGAGAAGGTGGCCCTCACGAGCGAAGTTCTGGAAAAGGAGCTCGTCTCGAAGCTCAACTTCCTCAAGAGCCGCGAGGCAACTTTGCAAAGTGAAGAAGCGGCCTTCCGCCGCGAACTTGCTGAAGTCGGGCACGTGGCCGGTGCCTCTGCGCTCAAGTACCATGACGTTCTCGCCACTGACGATGATCGCGCCAAGCAGGAAGAGCGCCGGCACGCACTCGAACGGCTCAAAATTAGGTTGGAAGAGGCAAGCATCGCGGGCTCCGACGAGATTATGAAGGAGTACCGGGAGACTTCCGAGCGGGACTCCTTCCTCGAGCGCGAGCTTGCCGATCTTGAGAAGTCAGCCGGGACGCTGAAAGGCCTCATCAAGGACCTCGAGACGCGCCTGGCGACCGAGTTTGAGACGGGGTTGAAAAATATCAATAAGGAGTTCGGCAAACTCTTTGCAAAAGTCTTCGACGGCGGCGAAGCCGGACTCGCCCTTATCAAAAATAAGACGGAAGAGGAGGAAGGGGAACAGAGTATTGAGGAAGGATTGGAGATCAAGGTCTCTCTGCCCAGGAAGAAGGTGAAGAGCCTCATGATGCTCTCGGGCGGGGAGAGGGCGCTCACCTCTATTGCGCTCATCTTCGCCATCTCGGCCGTGAACCCGCCGCCTTTTATCATCCTCGACGAGACGGACGCGGCCCTCGACGAGGCCAACTCGCGGAAGTATGGCGACATGATCGAGATCCTTGCCAAGTACTCCCAGCTCATTTTGATAACGCACAACCGCGAGACCATGAGCCGGGCCGGTGTCATCTACGGCGTGACCATGGGCGGGAACGGTATTTCTAAAGTGCTCTCAATCTCCTTCGACGAAGCCTCCGAGGTTGCGAAATAATATCTATACGAACTGGAAGTCGAGCGTCTTCCGCTCCGGGTCGGCGTTGACCAATTTCACGCGGACCTTGTCGCCGAGCGAATACTTCTTGCCCGTCGACTTGCCGACGATCGAATAGGTCTTCTCGTTCAATTCATAAAAGTCGTCCTTGAGGTCGCGGAGTTTGACCATACCCTCGGCCTTGGTATTGGCCTCCTCGACGTAGATACCCCACTCGGAAACACCGGAGACGGTGGCGTCGAACTCCTGGCCCACGCGCTCGGACATGTACTCGACCTGCTTGTACTT
>JAIFWR010000058.1 GCA_019661805.1 Candidatus Parcubacteria bacterium | reverse complement strand
CAAGAAATGTCGCGCCGTAGATCGTATCCGGCCGCGTCGTGAAGACTTCGATGTCGTCGAACTTGATCAACGCGCCCTCCGATTTCCCGATCCAGTTCTTCTGCTGGACTTTGACGCGTTCGGGATAGTCGACCGTGTCGAGATCGGCGAGGAGCCGGTCGGCGTACTTGGTGATGGCGAGCATCCATTGCTCTTTCTCCCTTTGCTCGACCACGGTGCCGCAGCGCTCGTGGCGACCATCTACCACTTCCTCGTTTGCCAGGATGGTCTTCTCCTTTGGGCACCAGTTGACGAGCGATTTTGCCTTATACGCAAGGCCTTTCTCGAAGAACTTGAGGAAGATCCATTGCGTCCATTTGTAATAGGCCGGATCGGTCGTATTCACTTCGCGCGACCAGTCGAAGGAGATGCCGAGCGACTTGATCTGCCGGCGGAAGGTGTCCGTATTCTCCTTCGTAATCTCGGCGGGCGGGCGGCCGGTCTTGATGGCGTAGTTTTCCGTCGGCAAGCCAAAGGCATCCCAACCGATGGGGTAAAGAACGTTCTTGCCTTGCATCCGGCGCTTGCGCGCGATGACATCGAGGCCGATATACGGGCGCGGGTGGCCGACGTGGAGCCCGTCGCCGGAGGGGTACGGGAATTCGATGAGCGCGTAATACTTCTCCTTGTCAGAAGAATCTGTGGCGTTATAGATCCCGCTCTTCTCCCATTCCTCCTGCCACTTCTTCTCTATGTCCTTAGGATTGTACTCGTGCATTGAACTTTCGTATCGCCACCCAGAAGAGGAGCCCAAGGGCGATGGCGAGGATGATGAGGCGCGTGATGTCGTTGGCCGAGCCCCAGTAGCGCACCGAGGCGATGAGGAAGGAGAGCACACCAGCAAGGGAGAGGCCGCTTGCGATCACCTCGTTTGCCGCGAAGAAGTTCCCGACCGCGACCGAGAGCGCGCCCAAGACGACGAGGACGATGAAGACATTCCGGTTGTAGCTCTTGTTGGCGTTGTCGAAGTTCTGCCGGGTCGCAGTAGCCCGCCGGTTGATTGATCCCCGCCGGTGCCGCCTTAGGCCCATAATAAGAGGGATTGCTCGTCCACTGACCGCCCTGGGAGACACACGCATTCTGCGTTTCGGGGACATTGACCACCTGGGTGTTGGGGCAGTAGTTCTCGAACTGCGGGCTCTTGTAGGCGAGCGAGAGCGCGTAGTTGAAGAAGAGGTTCGACACGATAATGATACCCGCGATGACCGACCAGCGCCCGATGCGATTGGTTGTATTCATGATGGTAATCATAGACGTTCGCGCGAGCTTTGACAAATTGCTCTCAAAAGCGTAGAAAGAGAGGAGATACGGGTACATTTCATCCAGGGAGGCCGTATGGCCACTAAGACCGAAGAGGAAAAGAGCCTCGCTGCGAAGATCCGCGAGCGCGAGCAGCTCGTCAGGAAGATCGTCAAGTTCTCCCTCCGGCTCATCGCCGCGCGCGGCAAAGTCACGACCAACGATGTGAGGGATTCCCACACCCATGTCGTGCGGGAATTCACGATCGGCGAACTGCGCTTCGTCGAGGACGCCGGCCAGTCAATGATGGGTGGCAACAACCTCTACATCGAGTTCCAGGGCAGAAAAGTCTTCGACCTCA
Organism: Candidatus Parcubacteria bacterium; assembly: GCA_019661805.1. GTDB lineage: Bacteria > Patescibacteriota > Minisyncoccia > Phycocordibacterales > Zambryskibacteraceae > UBA5004. The sequence continues at coordinate 1,012 of JAIFWR010000058.1, read as the reverse complement.
CGAACCGCTCAGCGACTTTCAAGAAGGGGGTTGCCGAGAAGCTCTACTGGGACAACGCTCGGGACGACTGGTTCCAGGAGATCACGAAGCTCCTGGCCGTCGGATCGAATCGGCTGATCCAGAAGCTCGCAAGCGAGGCTGTAGCGAAAAAGCGCAAGGCCGAGCAGGAAGCCGCGGCAGCCGAAAAGCTGAACAAGCTCAAGACGAAGGCCAGGAAGCTCGCCATCGAGGTGTGAATGGCGCAACACGAGCGCGCGGGACCAACTGGTCCCGCGCGTTTTCATATTTAAACTAAAAACTCAATCACATCCCCATCCTGGACAATATATTCCTTCCCCTCCGTCCGGACCCAGCCCTTGGCGCGCGCATTTGCATACGAGCCGGCTTCGAGGAGCTTCTCGGCAGTGATCACTTCGGCGCGGATGAAATTCTTCTCGAAGTCGGTATGGATGGCTCGTGCCGCGCGAGGAGCGGTGCTCCCGCGCGGCGTCGTCCACGCGCGGCTCTCCTTCTCGCCAGTGGTGAGGAAGGTGATGAGGTCGAGGAGGTTGTATGAAGCTGTTATAAGCTTATCAAGGCCGGTGCCGAAGACAGGATCGACTTCGATATAGGGTCCGGGAATCTTTTCCTTAAACTCTGGTGAGATTTGTCCGGCCACTTCTGAAACATTGAGCACATACAAAGTCGGTTTCTTGATGCCCGCCTTCTCAAGTTCCAAATTGATGATCTCGATGTCGAAAAGCGGGTCAACCTTGTTGTGCACGTGGATGATGTCCGGGTCCTCGAAGGTGCGTACCATCATGATAACGGCGTCCACCTCGCGGATGTTCGAGAGGAACTTGTTGCCGAGGCCCTCGCCCTCGGCCGCGCCCTTCACGAGCCCGGCGATGTCGACGAATTCGACCACGGCTGGGATGACCTTTTTCGATTTCGAAAGGAGGGCAAGCTTGTCGAGCCGCTCATCGGGCACCGGCACGATGCCGACGGATGGGTCAATGGTGCAGAAGGGGTA
>JAIFWR010000013.1 GCA_019661805.1 Candidatus Parcubacteria bacterium | reverse complement strand
GCCAATAACCGTGTCGAGGCCCTTGCCGCCACGTTCAAGAAGGTTCTGGCACTGGGCTTTGTTCAGAGCATCGAGGCACTCTTCGTCGGTCGCAGCGGGATTGACGAACAAGAGATTCTCACGAATCGTGCCCGAGAAGAGCTGGGTATCCTGCGTCACGAAGCCAATCTGTGCACGAAGTTCTTCTTTATCGATATCGCTGTAGGAGACGCCGTTGTAGAGAATTGTGCCGCTTGTGGGCTCATAGAGGCCAACAAGAAGCTTCACAAGCGAGGTCTTGCCCGAGCCAGACGGGCCCACGAAGGCGATGGTCTCGCCGCGCGCCGCCTCATACGAGATACCAGCAATGGCTGGAGTAGTGGCCGAGCGATACCCGAAGGAGACATCCTTAAACTCAAGCCTCGTGACAGGACCAAGCTCTGTAGGTGCTGCGGCTTTTGGCTCAGGGGGAGTGGCCATAAGCTTCGAGTAATTTGCGAGAGAGGCTTCCGCCTGGCGGTACGTCGAGATGAAGCTCGTAATCTGCGCCATGGGGAAGAAGAGCCAGAAGGAGTAGATGTTGAGTGAGAGATACTGGCCGAAGGAAATCTTCTCTGTGAAGATAAGATAGAAGAGGAAGAAGTAGAGCCCGGCGCGGATGAAGTTCGTCACTGTCCCCTGCACGAAGTCGAGCATGCGCAGGTAGCGGAGCTTCTTCAACTCAAGAGCGAGAATCTTCTCCGTCACTCCGTTCAAACGCCCAACCTCTTGGCGCGCGAGGCCGAGCGCCTTCACGAGCTCGATGTTCCGCAAGGATTCGGTCGTCGCTCCCGCAAGCGCCGTGGTCTCCGCGACAATTGTCTGTTGGATGGTCTTAATCTTCTTCGAGAATATGAGGGTAATCGTGCTCACAATCGCAATCATGCCCACAAAGATGAATGGGATAAGCCAGTAGACGAGCGCGGCATACACCAAGATGAAGGCGAGGATCACCACCGACATAAAGACTACATTTATAGTGTCGATGACGAGCTTCTCGGTGTCCTGGCGCGCCTTCTGGAGCTTGCCTAGGGTCTCGCCGCTCCGCTCGTCTTCAAAGACCGCGTACGGCAGGTCGAGCGAGTGCTTCACGCCCTCACGATACATGTCGGCCCCAGAGCGCTGGCTCACGGTGTTCAAGTAGTAGTCTTGGAAGTTCTTCGCGATACGGGAGACAAAGGCATTACCGACGAACACAAGGAGGAGAATTCCCGTCCCTCTGAAGAAAGCGGTCCGGGTAATCTCATGGAAGCGGAGCGCATACTGGTCGATGATCTTCTGGAAGATGATCGGCTCGAAGAGTGAGAAGACCTGGTTGACGGCCGCCAGGACAAGCACGAAAACGCAAAGCTTCCAGTATTTCTTGAGATATGAGTAAAGAATTTTCACGTGGGGTGGCTATCGGGAGTTGAACCCGAACAGGCAGCTCCACAAGCTGCAGTGCTACCGCTACACCATAGCCACCATCAAGGGCACGATACGATTATACAACGCACAGCCCCGCACAAAATCCCCCAGATTTGGTGCGCGGGAGAGGAATTGAACCTCCATGCCTTTCGGCGCTACCACCTCAAGGTAGTGCGTCTACCAATTTCGCCACCCGCGCAGTAGGGAAACTCTATCTTAAAATTTAGGCCTTTTCAACCTCTGCTCCGGCGGCTTCGGGAACCTCTTTTTCGAGGCGGAGATTCCTCATCTGGCGGGAGACCTCCTTGGCGGCCTTCTCACGGATGTGGTAGAGCTTGGCGCGGCGGACTTCGGTGCGCTTCAAGACCTCGATCTTGTCGATGACCGGGGAGAAGAGGGGGAAGATCTTCTCGACCCCCACGCCCGAGGCCACTCGACGCACGGTAAAGGTCGCACCGGCCTCCGAGCCGTGCTTCCTTGCAAGGACGAGGCCCTCGAAGGCCTGGAGGCGGGTTTTGCCCTTCTCCTGGATCTTCTGCCAGACCTTGACGGTGTCGCCTGCGCGGAAGTCGAGCTTTGTCCTCTCCTCAATATTGACCGGTGAAATGACCCTGTTTGCCATATGTGTCGTGGGCACTAATCTAACACACCGAAGCCTACTGCGTCCAGGGCACGCTTAAAATCTTCCGGATACGGGGCTTCGACGGTCATTTTTTCGCCATTTACCGTTTTGAAAGAGATTTGTCTGGCGTGGAGCGCGAGGCGTTCAAACCCGAGAAGTGGAGCCTTGCCTTTCGCATACAACTTATCCCCCACGACGGGGTGGTGGATCGCTTCGAAGTGGACGCGGATCTGGTGCGTCCGGCCCGTCTTGGGCTTGGCTTCTACGAATGTGGCACTCTTATCTTCCATTCGTTTAAGCACGTGGAAATACGTAATGGCATCACGCTTCTCTCCTTTCGCGCCACGCTGGGCGGACCACTTGCGGAAGTCTCCGCCACTCTTGCCAATCGGGAGATTGATCGTGCCTCTATCATCCTTCACATTGCCGTACACAAACGCGTGGTAGGTCTTCTCCACTTTGCGGTTCATAAATTGCTCTTTGAGCGCCGCGTGGCCTTCCTTCGTTTTCGCCAAAAGCAGGATGCCGGACGTATCGCGGTCGATCCGATGCACAACACCCGCGCGCTCGATCACTTCTCCACTCGTCTTTTCGATCGACTCGCCCACGTCTTTGGAATCTGGATATGTCTTGGCAAACCATTCTGAAACGCTCTGCTCTTGTGTCCTTCCATCTGGATGCACAACGAGTCCCGCCGGCTTGTTTATGACCAGAATATCGTTGTCTTCGTATAAAATCTCTGGATCTTTCATGTGCCCTCGGTAGGAATCGAACCTACATTAGAAGGATAGAAGCCTCCCGTTCTGTCCATTGAACTACGAGGGCAGTGGGCACGGAGGGAGTCGAACCCTCAATCCTTGCGGCATACGATTCTGAATCGTACGCGTATACCAGTTCCGCCACGTGCCCGCACTTACAACGGGCGAAGCCCGTGCAAAAACAATACAACATATGATAGTATCGTGCCATTGCGGGCTTAGCTCAGTTGGTAGAGCAACTCATTTACACTGAGAAGGTCGGGGGTTCAAGTCCCTCAGCCCGCACTAAGAGAATCGAGGTAGTTCTTGAGGATGAGGGCGGCGGCGGAGGCGTCGGTGAGGTTGTTTTCCCCTTGGATGCGGATGGCTTCCTGGGTCGTAAAGACTTCGGGATGGAGGACCACTTCGACTCCCCGCTCTTCAAGGGCGCGCTTGAACTTCTCCACCTCGGCATTGATCGGGTTCGGCGTGCCGTCCAAGTTCTTCGACTCCCCGATCACCACCTTACTCACCCCCTCCTTGAGCTTGAAGGCAAGCACCTGGTCGAGGAGCGTCGCATCGTTTGAGAGCACCGTACGCGGCAGGGCGAAGGTGCCCGCGTCGTCGGTCGAAGCGAGCCCTACCCGCTTCTCCCCGTAATCAAGCGCCATGACTTTCATATCGCAATTATAGTACACTATTGTCTATGGAATCGATGCAAACATTGCCGAGTCTCACCGGATTGCCCCTCTTGGCGATCGTCCTCGTCGTGCTCTGGTCGCTTGTCTGGAAAGGCTTTGCCCTCTGGCGCGCGGCCGAGCTGAGGCAGAAGTGGTGGTTTATCGCCCTCCTCATCGTCAACACGCTCGGCCTTCTCGAGATCATTTACCTCTTCTTCGTCGCGCGACGCTACACAGTGCTTATGGAAGTGATCGAGGAGAAATAGTAGAGTAGGGCCCGTGGAGGGGTGGCCGAGTGGTTTAAGGCAACGGTCTTGAAAACCGTCATACCGAAAGGTATCGTGAGTTCGAATCTCACCCCCTCCGCAATAAAACTATGATTAATTTAGACGACTTCAAAAAGTGCGAAATAAAGATTGGCAAAGTGCTTGCTGCTGAGCGCATTGAGGGCTCAGACAAGCTCCTTAAGCTCTCTGTCGACCTCGGAGAAGCCCCGCCACGCCAGATTCTCTCTGGGATTGCCAAGGTGGTAGAGCCTGAAGCGCTCGTGGGCAAACTCGTGCCAGTAGTGGCAAACCTTGAGCCGCGCATGATGATGGGGATGGAAAGCCAAGGCATGATCCTCTGTGCCGATGATAATTCCCCCGTCCTCCTCCACCCTGCCAAAGAGGTTACCCCGGGAAGCGTGGTAAAATAATATTGATGAAAACGCGTATCGAGTGGGAGGCGCACGCCTACGAGTACAAGGAGCGGAGCTCGGACTGGTTCTGGGCCGTCGGCATCGTCGCGGTCGCGCTCGCGCTCACGGCGGCGATCTTCGGCAACATCATCCTCGGGATCCTCATCCTCGTTGCGGCCTTTACCCTCGCCCTCTTCATAAACCGCGAGCCGCATACGGTCGAGGTCTCAATAGACGAGCGTGGCGTGACGAAGGCGGGCGTGCTCTACCCCTTCGAGAGCCTCCACTCCTTCTGGATCGACTCGTGGCACTCGCACCCGCGGATCTACCTGCGCTCAGAGAAGCCCTACGTGCCGCTTATCCTCGTCCCCTTGGGCGGCGCCGACCCGGACGAGGCGGCCGGAACGCTCTCGCAGCATATCTCCGAGGAGCACCATGAGCTGCCCTTGGTCGAGCGGCTCCTTGAGCGGATCGGATTTTAATACGTGAAAAGGGCGCCGCACGGATGCGGCGCCCTCGAAATTGCTTGTCGGCGTTCGGTTAGCCGAACGACCGCGCGACGGTTGGATTCTGCGACCACCGCCTTCTGCGCTTGTACACGTGACGCTTCGCCCGCCTGCTGATCTTCACGCTGTTCTTACGACCCGATTTCTTCATGCGCACTCCTCGGACGGTGGTGGATGAAAGGGCGGCACATGCTGCCCATGCCCGATATTACAACGTTAACGTTTTATGTAAAGGAACAAATATGCTAGCATGGCCTCGTTAGCGCGAGCGCTCTCATCGTTCAATGGATAGGACATAACCTTGCGGAGGTTAAGATGTAGGTTCGATTCCTACTGAGAGCACCGTCTCCATAGTTCAACGGATAGAACGCAAGCTTCCGAAGCTTGTGATCCAGGTTCGATTCCTGGTGGAGGCAGGCTATTGGATTAGGAACCTTTCTTGAGAAGCTTCGAGAGCCGGGACTTCTTCCTCGCGGCAGCGTTCCTGTTGAGGGTGCCCGCCTTGACGGCCTTGTCGAGGGCCTTCTGGACGAGGGACATCTGCTTCTGGGCGGCCTTCTTGTCGCCTGTGAGAGCGATCTTCTTGAGGGACTTCACCGCGCCTTGGACCCTGTTCTTCCGCGCGGCATTGAAGGCGCGCCGGCGGAGCGACTGGCGATGGGCCTTCTTGGCGCTTCTGGTGATTGGCATGGGGGCAATATAGCAGGGTTTGGCCTATAATAGCAAGATGATCGCCGCATTGGCAGGCACGGTGCGCCACAAGGACGCTAACTCCGTCATCCTCGACGTCTCGGGCGTGGGCTACCGCGTCTTGGTGCCCACGGACGTCCTCCTCGAGGCCCTCCCCTCCCGGCCGCTCTTCCTCTGGACGCATTTGGCTGTCCGCGAAACCTCGCTCGAGCTCTTCGGCTTCACCGAGCGGGAGGCTCTTGAGGCCTTTGAGCTTCTCATTACCATTTCCGGCATCGGCCCCAAGACCGCCCTTGGGATATTGAACGTCGCCTCCCCCGCCACGCTCCGCCAGGCCGTCGGCTCGGGCGACACCTCCTACCTCACCCGGGTCTCCGGCATCGGCAAGAAGAACGCCGAGAAGATCGTCTTAGAATTGAAGAACAAGCTCTCGCCGAAGGAGGGCGAGGCACCGCATGCCGACGCGAAGAGCGAGGGCGACGCCATGGAGGCGCTCATCTCCCTCGGCTATTCGGAACGCGACGCTAGGGAAGCGCTGAAGAGGGTGCCCAAGGAGATTCGGGGCGCAAGCGATCGCGTCAAAGAGGCTTTAAGAGTATTATCTCGGGATGCCTGAACTGCCGGAAGTCCAAACAACCGTCGACGGGCTCAATAAGACTGTCAGAGGAAGGAGGATAACTGCTGTAAGGACGACGTACGACAGCCCTTTTTATAAAAAGAGGGAGGAGATCAAGAATCCCGCCTTTTTCAAAACGTTTCAGAAGAAAGTCGTCGGGCAGGAGATCATCAAGGCCGAGCGGAGGGCCAAAAACATTCTGATCCATTTGTCGGGCGGCGACACGATCATCGTCCATATGAAGATGACGGGGCACTTCGTCTACGATCGCGCGGACTACCCACACGTCCGTCTGGCGTTTACCCTCGACAACGGCAAAATTCTCTCCTTTTCCGACCTCCGCAAATTCGCCAAGGTCGCCCTTGCACCGACCGCCGGGGTGCACGACTCGATACATTTGAAAGGCCTCGGCCCGGAACCGCTTGAAGACTCATTTAATTACCCGGCCTTCAAGGCGCGGCTTATGATGCGGCCGAAGGGCAAGGTAAAGCAGGTCTTGATGGACCCCTACGTCGTCGCGGGCATCGGCAACATCTACTCCGACGAGATCCTGTGGCGCTCATGCGTGCATCCCCTCTCGGTTGTGGAAAAGATTCCGGAGAAAAACATGAAGGACATGTTCAAAGCAACGAAGGAACTATTGAAGGAGGGCATCGACTTCGGCGGAGACTCGACGTCGGATTACAAAAATATCGAGGGCGAGGCAGGAAAGTTCCAGGCCCGCCACCAAGCTTACCGTCGGACCAAGAAGCCGTGCGGAAAAAGGGGCTGCCCGGGCACCATCACGCGTCTCGTCATCGGCACCCGGAGCGCCCACTTCTGCCCTGTGCACCAAGTCCTGTATGGTAAGAAATAAGGCCCCCATGCTACTATTTAGACATGCTTAATCCTTTCCCCGACCTCTTGAATTACGCTATGTTGGCGCCCTTCCTCCTCCGCCTTGTCCTCGGGCTCGTCTTTATAGACTTAGGTATCCTTAAGTTCAAAAGTGAGAAAAGCCGCTGGGTAGTCTCCTTCGAGGCGCTTCACATGCGCCCCACCGGCCTCTTCGTCCCCCTCTACGGCGCGCTCCAAGTAGCGGGCGGCGTCCTCCTCGTGATCGGGCTCTGGACCCAGGTCGCGGCGCTCCTCTTCGCCGTTTTCACCTTCTGTGAGCTCTATATCGAGTGGTCCGGCCGGGCGATCCTCAAGCGTGACCTCACCTTCTACCTCTTCCTCTTCGTCATCTCCCTCTCGCTCCTCTTTACCGGTGCTGGCGCCTACGCCTTCGACATTCCGCTATAATTTGTGTACTCTGTGCGCCCAGTTGGGATCGAACCAACGACCTTGTCCTTAAAAGGGACCTGCTCTACCGACTGAGCTATGGGCGCAACACGCCTCGAAAATATACCTTAAATATGACAAAAATTCTAGACGGAAAGACTCTCTCCCTCCTCATTGCCGAGAAGCTGAAAGTAAGGATAAGTCGGCTCAAACAGAAGCCGAAGATTGTCATCATCCAGGTCGGCAATAAGGATGAGTCGAACGCTTATATCAGGAATAAATTAAAGTTCGCCGAGAAGATCGGCGCTGTGGCGGAACACGTGAGGCTCGCTGAAACAGTGAGCGAAATGTCGCTTCTTTCCCACATCGAGAAACTTAATCGAGACAAATCGGTCCATGGCATCATCGTACAATTGCCATTGCCGAAGCAACTCGATGAACGAGTCATCTCGCAAGCGGTTCTGCCGGAAAAGGCGGTGGATGGAAGCGCCTTTTTCCTCCCTGCCACTACGCGCGGTATTCTCACTCTTCTTGACCACTATAAGATTCCAATTGCGGGCAAGAAAGCGGTCGTCGTGGGCCGCTCCGAGCTCGTCGGCAAACCGACCGCGCTTGCGCTCTTAAACCGCGATGCCACCGTGACAGTCTGCCACAGCAAAACGAAGAATATCGCGAAAGAGACGAAGCAAGCCGATATCCTCGTCGTCGCGGCAGGCAAGCCAAAGCTTATTACCGCACAGCATATCTCCAAACATCAGGTCGTAATCGACGTCGGCATCAATATGGTAAACGGCAAAATGGTCGGGGATGTTGATTTTGAAAAAGTCTCTAAGATCGTCAGCGCTATTTCCCCTGTCCCTGGCGGCGTCGGCCCGATGACCGTCGCGTCGCTCTTTGAGAATCTTCTCGACGCATACGCGCTTCGGAAGTGATTGTATTTTACTGGCCCGAGACCTTCTTTACCTCTTCCGGCTTGGGCACAGAGGCGGCCGCGGCGGCAAGCGAGGAGACCTCGACCACTCTCCTCACCGAAGGGCGCCAGAGGACCGCTTTCTTCGACTTTTCAAATATCAAAATGTTGTCGCCCGTGCGCGCGTTCGCGAAGAAGGGCTGGTCGGAGAGCTGAGAGGCATCGGCAACCTTCGCGACCGTCGGGAGCTCGTCCTGAGGCAGGATGATGGCCTGGCCCACCTCCTCGACGAGCTTTCGCACCTGGGCCTCCGCCGAGAGGGCGGGCTTCCTCATGTCATAGACGGTCTTCCCGAGGTAGGCTGTCGAGCCGAGGAGGGCTACGGTGAGGAAGAGGAGGATGCCGAAGAAGTTCCCCGTCGCCCTTTGAAGCTTTTGGAATTGCCTGAACATGCTAAAAGATTATCACAAATTCTCGAGAGGCGCCTCTTCCGGCGGAAGAGAAGGAGTCTCGGGGACTGGCTCTATCGGGCTTACCTTCTCCGGAGGGGTGGTCGAAGCTTCGGGCGGAGTGCTTGAGGCGGCAGGCTCTGCGGGAGAAGCATCGGGCACAGGTCCTGATACGACAGGAGCCGGGCTTGAGGGAGCGCCGCAGGCGCCCGCCACCTTGTCCCACTCATGCCCCTTTAGGGTGAGGCAGTAAAGCTCACCCGTGGCCGAGTCCGTCATCTCGATGCCGCCCGAGATCTTGATCGTGCCAGCTTCGATCCTCGTAAAGATGCCGAGCGCCGCGGTGATCTTCCCCACTACCCACTCCTCTCCACTCGCGAGAACGTTCTTCACCGCTTCGGTTGCGGCGGCGAGCGTGAAGGAAGAGGTCGACGTAGCACTCTCGAGGGCGGCAACCCTCGCCGAAAGCGAGGAAAGGGCGGCGTTGGTGCCATCGATCTGGGAACGAAGCGTCGCCACTTCGGTCGTGATCCTGTTTGAGAGCGCGTCTATCGTCGGGCTCTCGATCACCTTGGCCGAGATGAGGCCGGCATAAAGCTTGGGAGTGATGATCTCGACGGCCGCGAGCATCCGGTCGGCGGTCAGGTCGGAGGAGATAGTAGAGCTCGTGCGCGCGCCGTCCTCGAGGGCGACGAGGATCGCCTCCGGCGTCGAGAGACCGCCCGTCGTGAGGCCGGCAAAGTTCTCGAGCGGGAGGCCCGAGTAGTAGGAGTTCTTGATAAAGGCGAGGATCTTCGCCGTGCCCGCGCCGGAATAATCCTCGAGAGCCTGGCCCACGGTGGTGCCCGCCCTCGTCGCTTTGGCCGCGACGCCAGCGACGGAGGAGAGGGTGAGGTAGTCGCCCGCGCGGATGGCGCCGTTCTCGGAGGAGACCTTGACCGGCACGCGGCCAGCGAGTGCGATCGGCACGTCCCCCGCCCTCCCCTCCGCGTCCGGCCCGCTGCCGAGCACGATGCCGGGCTTGGTCGAGACGACGCCCATCATCTTGTCCCTGCCGCCGAGCGTTGCCTTGATGACCGTGATCCCGTTCGTGATCGCGACGACGTCGCCCGGCTCCATGTAGTCCCCCGCCTGGTACATCTCGGCGAGGTCGGCATTGCCGATGAAGGAGGAAACGGAGGAGATCCTGCCGGTGGTGGAGGCGGTGCACCAGCCGTCGTTGTCAACGCAGAGTCCGCCCTTGAGGATGTTGAGGCCCGAGGGCGTCCTGCCATCGCCGATGAGAACGAACTGGCCCATTGGGATGCCCATGCCGACGCCCACCGTGAGGCCCGTCGTCGTGGCGCCGAAGAACTGGATCGTCGAGGTGCCCGCGCTGTTGTTGAAGGACATCAAAGGGTAGGCGGCCGCGGCCGTGTTGGTGGCGATGACCCACGCGGTATCGGTGACCTGGAGCGTCGTCGTCGCGCGGTTCAAGAAGTTGAGGATGCCCGACTTGTAGTTTACGATGTCGGTCGCGATGTTGCCGAAGTTCGCGGTCGTGGCGAAGAAGCTCGTCGTCGTGCCTTCAGAAGCGGTAAACTTCTGGAGCGTGGTGGAGCCCTGGGCGAGAAGGTTAGTGGCGTAGAGGTTCGTCGAGGTCGCTGATGTGATAGTGCCTTGTGTGGCAGTAAAGGCCTGGAGCGTCGTCGAGCCCTGGACGAGAAGGTTCGTGATGTAGGAGTTTGTGGAAGTGGCTGACGTGATAGTGCCTTGCGTGGCGGTAAATGCCTGAAGGGTCGTGGAACCGTTCGCGAGGAAGTTGGTCACATACCAGTTAGTGGACGTGCCGGACGTGATCGTGCCCTGGATGGCGGTGAAGGCCTGGAGCGTAGTCGAGCCGGCGACGAGGAAGGAGTTATTGACGGTCGAGGATGCATTGGAGAAGAAGCCGCCGTAGAGGCCGATGAGGGTAGTGGTGGAGTTGTCTCCATTAGCCTGCTTGGTGAAAGGATAAGCGAAGGTCATCGAGGCAAGGTAGTCCGTGCCAGCAGTAGCGGCGATGAGAGCGCCTGAACCACCCGGAGCTGTTTTCACGAGGGAGCTCGCAGCGATTGAGGTGATGGCCAAGTTGGTCGTGCTGGCATTGGTGGCAAGGAGGGTGGTAACGGTGGTTGAGGCGAGGGTGGAAGAGGCAGAGGAGAGAAAGCCGCCGTACAGGCCAATGACAGAGGACGTGGCTTGAATCGTGCCGGAGGTCAGGAAGGGGTAGGCGAAGCTCATCGCCGAGAGATAGGTGGTCGTATCGACCGAGAGCGCGCCCGTGCCGCCGGAGGTCTTGACGAAGCCGTTGGTGGCAAGGTTCCTGATGGCTGTTATTGCAGTGGTCTGGAGCGTCGAGGAACCGGCAACCAAGAACGAGTTGTTAACGGTAGACGAGGCGTTTGAGAAGAAGCCGCCGAAAAGGGCGAGGTTGGTGGAGGTCGCCTGCATCGTGCCGGAAGTGAAGAAGGGGTAATTGAAAGACGAACCGCTCGAGGAGGGCCACGACGTGCGGCAGTCGCCCGAAACGCAGAGGATGGTGGTCGAGGC
>JAIFWR010000012.1 GCA_019661805.1 Candidatus Parcubacteria bacterium | reverse complement strand
CTAAGCGTCCATAGCGACGGCGCAGTTCGGCACCTCGATGTCGGCTCAACTTATCCTGGAGGTGAAGAAGCTTCCAAGGGTTTGGCTGTTCGCCAATTAAAAAGTTACGCGAGCTGGGTTCAGACCGTTTAGAGTACGAGTAATCGCACTTTGAACAGTCTGAATCCCTAGGACAAAGAGGGAATTGAGTTCGACCAATCACGGCGGCCACATATAGCGATACATGTGGAAAAGTCAGCTGATATCGGTGGAGTCCTAACCCAACAAATGTTAGGATAATACCGAGGGACTCATGAAAAATCTTTCGTCAGAAAAGAAATCTTATCTTGCTGGTTTCCTTGATGGAGACGGAAGCATCTATGTGCGTTTGAAACCGAACTCTACGTATAGATTCGGGTATCAAATGATCGCATACGTCGCTTTCTTCCAGTCAGGGAAACACAGAGAAGAGTTTGAGAAAGTATGTAAGTTGATGCCGTATGGCCTAATGAGGGCTAGGAAGGACGGAATACTTGAATACACAATCTCGAAACAAGAAGAAATTATAGAATTTCTCTTGAACATCAAAGATTTTCTTGTCATGAAGAAGCCACAAGCAGAATTAGTGCTTGAGGTAATGAAACTTCGACAAGACATCAATGATAAAAAAGATTTCCAGATTCTGATGAATAAAATCGAGACTTTTAGAGAGTTAAATTACTCAAAGAAAAGGAAAACTCGAATCATGAACCCGTAGAGACTACATGCTGAACATCTCGATAAAACGAGATGAATATATAGTCCATTCCTTACAGTAATGTGAGAAAAGAAGCGTGAGACAGGTTGGACTCCTATCTACTGCAGGCGTTCGATTCTTGAGGGGATTTGCTCCTAGTACGAGAGGACCGGAGTGAACCGACCGCTGGTGTGCCTGCTCTCCTGCCAAGGGGACCGCAGGGTAGCTAAGTCGGGAAAGGATAAATTCTGAAAGCATCTAAGAATGAAGCCAACCCCAAGATTATGAATCGTGGCCCCTTCGGGGGCGATAGGGCCCTGGGAGATGACCAGGTTGATAGGTATTAGGTGTAAGCGCGGCAACGCGTTGAGCCGAGATATACTAATTGCCCGAATTCCTATTAGGAAATGTGAGAATCACGTCGTCTGTCCTGCTGAATGGGATCAACTACTACAATACAAATTGAATTTTAAGTTCTGGTGCTTTGTCGCAGAGGCCACACCCGTTCTCATTCCGAACACGGCAGTTAAGCTCTGTTGAGGCGATGGTACTCCTTCGGGGGAAGAGTAGCTAGGCGCCGGAACTTAGTATTCAATTTGAACCGCGAAAAAGGGCCTGAAATAAGGCTCTTTTTCTATACCCAATAAAGTGCTTGACAAATATATTACGATATGCTATTATTAATATAGATAAGCCAATACCGGCTTAAAGGAGCTGACAGCATGAATCGAGCCCTCGCTGCCGTCGTACTCGTCATCGTCGTGATCGCCATCGGCGCCACGGTCGGCGCCAAGGTCAAGAGCGTCATGAGCCATCGGCTGGCCGCGATCGAGCAGGCCACGAAGTAAGTCATCGGCAGGCAAGGAGACAAGGGCGGACCCATCGCGGTCCGCCTTTTCTTATTTTGCTATACTAGAGCCATGAACTCCTGGTCGCGCGCGCGGAAGCGCATCATTTTGGCAATACTTATTGTGGCTGTTGGTGTACTCGTGGGCGCGCCTTCCTTCTTCCTCTTCCGCTCGACACCCTCCTGCTCTGACAATGTCATGAACGGGGATGAAAAGGGCGTCGACTGCGGCGGCTCCTGCCAGAGGCTCTGCCGGATCGAGTCCCTGCCCATCGTCATCAAGGGCGACCCGCGCGTCCTCAAGGTCGCGACCTCGACCTACGAAGTGGCGGCGCTCCTCGAGAACCCGAACCAGGACGCGAGGATTCTCCATGCGCGCTATACTGTCTCCCTCTACGGCGAGGGGAGCCTCGCGCCGCTAAAGACGATCCAAGGCGAAGTGTACGTGCCGAAGGGCGCTACCCTTGCCCTCTTCCAAGGACCGTTTACGCTTGATGCCGGAGGAGTGCCCGTCCGCGCCATCCTCGAGTGGGACCAGAACTCGCTCGTGTGGGAGAAGGACGCGGCAAAAGTTCCCGAGCTTAATGTCGGGAAGACCGCCTTCTCGCGCCTGGAGAGCTCGCCGCGCCTCGAGGCCGTGATCGGGAATCCGACGCTTGACGCGGTAGCGAACGTCGACCTCACGGCGCTCCTCTTCGACGGGCAGGGCAACATCGTCGCCGCTTCGAAGACCTTCATTGACGCGCTCGGTCCCGGCGAGGAGAAGCAGGCAATCTTTACCTGGCCCCGGCCGTTCGCCACTCTTCCGGTCGAGATCCAGATCATTGCAACCGTCCTTCCCCGATGATCAAGCGCATTCTTGATAAGATCGAGCTCGATTGGGCCCTCTTCGCGCCGGCCCTCCTCATCTCGCTTGCCGGGCTCGTGACCATGGACTCGTTCACGGGGGACAATTACTTCTTCTTCCGCCAATCCATTTGGATCCTCGTCTCGGTGTTCGTCTTCCTCGGCGCCTCGATGGCGGATTGGCGCTTCCTCCGCCGCACCTCGGTGCTCGTCCCGCTCTTCCTCGCCATCCTCTTCCTCCTCGCCTCGCTCTTCGTCCTCGGCCGGGTGAGCCACGGCGCGCAGAGCTGGTTTGCCCTCGGCTTCGCGGCCTTCCAACCCTCCGATCTTGCCAAGCTCGTCCTCATACTGGTACTCGCGAAGTACTTCTCCCGCCGGCACATCGAGATCGCGAACCTGCGCCACGTGCTCGTCTCGGGCGCCTACGCGGCGCTCCTCTTCATCCCCGTCTTCCTCCAGCCGGACTTCGGCTCCGCGATGGTGATCTTCGGCATCTGGTTCGGCATGGTGCTCGTCTCGGGGATCTCGAAGAGGCATCTCGCCTTCGTCTTCGTCGGCGGATTGGCGCTCTTTGCCATTCTCTGGTTCGCTGTCTTCGCGCCGTACCAGAAGGCGAGGATCATCACCTTCCTCAACCCGACAGCCGACATCCACGGCACGGGCTACAACGCCTACCAGTCGACGATCGCGGTGGGCTCGGGCCGAATCTTCGGCAAGGGCGTGGGGCAGGGCAGCCAATCGAAGCTCCAATACCTGCCAGAGTACGAGACAGACTTCATCTTCGCCGCCTTCGCCGAGGAATGGGGCTTCGTCGGCACCGTCATCCTCCTCTCGCTCGTGCTCTTTCTCCTCTTCAGGATCGTCAACAACGCAACGAACGCCGCGACCAACTTCGAGACCCTCTTCGGCTTGGGCGTTACGATCCTCTTCGCAGTCCACATCGCCGTCCACGCCGGGATGAACATGGGTCTCGTGCCGGTGACGGGCATCGTCTTCCCCTTAATGAGTTATGGCGGGTCGCACTTGGTCATGGAGTGGCTCGCGCTCGGGATGCTCTCCTCGATGAAGCGCTACTCCCAGGGCCCGCGGCTCGCTTAGTAGAGCTTCAGCGTCTGTTCGACCATCTTTCGTATCGAAAATTCGCCCAACACTTTCTCTTTCAAATTGCTGCCGAGGCGGAAGCGCAACTCCTTGTCGCTTGCGAGGAGGATGAGGCTTGAGAGGAGCTCGCGCGGGTCCTCCGGCGTGACGAGGATGCCGTTCTCGCCCGTCTCGATTACCTCCGGAATGCCGCCGACGCGGCTTGCGACGACAGGCACACCCGCAAAGCCCGCCTCGAGGACGGCGTATGGCAAATTTTCCGAGCGCGAAGGAAGCACGAAGATGTCGAAGGCATTGAGGTATTGGCGGGCATTCTCAACGAAACCTTTGAATGAAACGGAGTCCGTAGTACCGAGCTTGTGCGAGAGGCGCGCGAGGTTTGCGCGCTCCTCGCCGTCGCCGATAATCGCGAGTTCGGCTTCGTACTTCTCCGCGAACTTCTGCCAAGCCTCAAGGAGGACGTCGAGGCCCTTGACCCTATGGAGTTCGGCGATTGTCCCGACAATAATCTTCCCGCCCGGAGCGATGCCGAGCGCGTGGCGAGCCGCATCCCAGGGCAGGAGATCGAAAGGTTCAACACCATTGTGGATGACGGCGAGCTTGTGCTTGATGAAGGGAAGCCCGGCAATGTCCTCTCTCGACCTCTCCGAGACAGAAATCGTCTTACGCGAGAGAAGTACGGTGAGCCAGACGAGGAACTTGATGATAATTTTCTGGAGCTGCGGCCTCGGCTCGTTGAAGGCCCATCCGTGGGAAGTGAAAATAATATTGTGGACACCCGCGAGCCGCGCCGCGAGGTTGCCGATCCCGCCCATCTTGGAGCTGTTCGTATGGAAGACGTCCGGCTTCTCCTCATAGAGGGTGCGGAAGATGAAGTGGAAGGAGCGCAGCTCGTCGATGAGTGAGATATCCCTCCTCATTCCGCCTATGCTTATGATCCTGATCCCTCTCTCCTTCAATTTCTCTACCAAGACTCCATTGCCACCACACATGACCGCGATATCGTGCCCCGCGGCCTGGGCCGCCGTGGCGAGGTCGAAGACGTAGCGCTGGGCGCCGCCGAAGTTCGATTTGGTAATGCCGTAAATGATTTTCATTATGGGTATGGCAATTATAGCAGTTTTATTGTATAATGCACGCCAATGAGCCTCAATAAGCGCAAAGAGGGCCTCGTGCTCCTCCTCGGCGATATCGCCTTTTTGGCCGTGTCCCTGTGGCTCTCGCTCCTCATCCGCTATGCCACGCCGCCCTCGCGCGAGCTCTTCCTGACTCACCTCCTCCCCTTCTCCCTCCTCTTTGTCGCCTGGGTGGCCGTCTTCTACATCGCGGGCCTCTACGACAAGCACACGACCATCCTCCAGTCGCGCCTCCCCGGCATCCTCGCCGCTTCCCAGCTTGTAAACGCGGCGGTGGCGGTGGTCTTCTTCTACTTCGTGCCGCTCTTCGGGATCACGCCGAAGACGATCCTCTTCATCTACCTCGTCGTCTCTTCCGCGCTCGTCCTCTTCTGGCGGATGTACGGCTACTTCGCCTTGGGGAGGAAGGTTCCCGAGAACGCGATCCTCATCGGCTCCGGAGATGAGATGAAGGAGCTCATGGCGGAGGTGAACGGGAACCCGATCTACAATCTCTCCTTCGTCTCTTCCGTTGATCTCTCGCGCGCCGACGAGGAGGGGTTCTGGCGCGAGGTTGTCAGCCGCGCCTACTCCGAGGGCGTCTCGGTCATCGTCATCGACCTCGCGCACGACTCCGTCGAGCCCGTCCTGCCGCACCTTTACAACCTCATCTTCTCGGGCATCACCTTCATCGACCTCCACAAGATTTACGAAGACATCTTCGACAGGGTGCCGCTCTCGCTTTTGCGCTATAACTGGTTCCTCGAGAACGTCTCGGGCAAGCCGCGCACTGCCTATGACGCCTTGAAGCGTCTCATGGACGTTCTGGCCTCCTTCGCCCTCTTCGCCCTTTCGCTTGTCGCGTATCCTTTCGTCTGGATCGCCATCAAACTCGACGACGGCGGGCCGCTCTTCATCTCGCAGGAGCGAGTGGGCGAGAACAACAAGGTCGTGAAGATCCTCAAGTTCCGCTCCATGTCGCACGACGACAAGGGCGAATATGGCACCGACACGAGGCCGAACAAGATCACGAAGGTCGGCGCCTTCCTTAGGAAGAGCCGCCTCGACGAGCTGCCGCAACTTGTAAACGTCCTCAAGGGCGACCTTTCGCTCATCGGCCCGCGCCCCGAGCTCCCCGCCCTCGTAAAGCGCTATACCGAGGAGATTCCGTACTACAACGTGAGGCACCTCATCAAGCCGGGACTCTCGGGCTGGGCCCAGATCTACCACGACGCGCACCCCCACCACGAGGTGGCGACCGAAGAGACGAAGGA
Source organism: Candidatus Parcubacteria bacterium (assembly GCA_019661805.1). Classification (GTDB taxonomy): domain Bacteria; phylum Patescibacteriota; class Minisyncoccia; order Phycocordibacterales; family Zambryskibacteraceae; genus UBA5004. The sequence continues at coordinate 1,264 of JAIFWR010000012.1, read as the reverse complement.
AAAGCTCTCGTACGACCTCTATTACATCAAGAACCGCGGGCTCCTCCTCGATTTAAAAATCGCCTTGAGGACAGTCAAGACACTCCTCTCCATCGCGGGCCGCTAGGTTGCTCCTCTCGCGCCAATCTGTATAATCGAACCCAATGACTTCGCGCAAGCCCCTTTGGATGTCCCTCGCTATCCTCGTCCTGGCGGGGCTTATGGGGTACTACTTTCTCTCGAGCGCCTCGGGCAAGGCGGCACACCCCTTCCGCTTCGGCCTCGACCTCGTCGGCGGCACCGAGCTCGTCTACCGCGCCGACACCTCGAAGGTCTCCGACAAGGCCGAGGCGATGAACGCGCTCAAGGACGTGATCGAGCGCCGGGTCAACATCTTCGGCGTCTCGGAGCCGCTCGTCCAGACGGAGCAAGCCGGCCTCCTCTCGGGAAGCAAGGATGACCGGCTCATCGTCGAGCTCCCGGGCGTGACCGACATCGAGGAGGCAAAGAGGCTCATCGGAGAGACGCCGACGCTCGAGTTCCGCCTGCTGCGCCCGGAGGCCCAGCAACTCCTCGCCTCCTCGACCAACCCGGACGCGCTCACCCTTGACCAGATCTTCTACCCCGCAGAGCTCACCGGCCGCTACCTCTCGCACGCCCAGGTCGAGTTCGCCGGGCAGACCTCCGCGCCGGTGGTCGGCCTCCAGTTTACCAAGGAGGGCGGAGATCTTTTCGCGAAGATCACTAAGGAAAACGTCGGCAAGCCCCTCGCGGTCATCCTCGACGGCAAGCTCCTCTCCTCGCCCGTGATCCAGGGCGAGATCACCGGCGGCAAGGCGCAGATTACGGGCAACTTCACCGCAGACGAAGCGAAGACGCTCGTGCGGAATTTGAATTACGGCGCCCTGCCCGTGCCGATCGCGCTCCTCACCTCCCAGACCATCGGCGCATCGCTCGGCGAAGGCTCGCTTACCGCCGGCGTGAAGGCGGGCCTGGTCGGCTTCCTCGCGCTCGCGCTCTTCCTCGCCCTCTGGTACAGGCTCCCGGGCCTCATCGCCTCGGTCGCGCTCGCGATCTACGTCATCATCTCGATGACGCTCTTCAAGCTCATCCCGGTGACGCTTACTGCCGCGGGCATCGCGGGCTTCATCCTCTCGATCGGCATGGCGGTGGACGCCAATGTGCTCATCTTCGAGCGCGCCAAGGAGGAGCTCAAGAGGGGGAAGAACGTCCACGACGCCTTGCATGAGGGCTTCCGCCGCGCGTGGCTCTCGATTAGGGACTC
>JAIFWR010000011.1 GCA_019661805.1 Candidatus Parcubacteria bacterium | reverse complement strand
TTCCTCGAGAACATTTTGAGGGAAACGGGCCCGGAGTTCGCCGTCTCGATCGGCCTTGCCCTGCGCAAATTGGCGGAGGAAGAGTAGTGGTACACTTAAGCTAGGCCTCGACATTCCGAAAGAGGTGAGCAATGGGGGAAGACTATGAAGGTTTGATCGGCCGTGGCGGCAACCTGCACAATGAGGATCTGCCGGAAGACCCGAAAAAGCTCAATGATTTTCATGAACGGATCTGGCAATGGTTCTCGCAGTGTGCCCAAGCCGATCTCTCGACAGTGCCAGAGCGTCGCAAGCTGATCCTCGTCTTCCTGGAGAGGGAATTGTGGAAGAAGGAGGGCCGTATCGTCCGGAAGCTCAAAGTCCTCCAGGAAGAGGAATGATCATGCTCCGCTTTCATGCAAGTGTCCGTTCGTCGGCATACGACGCCCGGACACTTATCGTTCTACACGGCGCCGGAAGTTATAAACACTTTTAATACCGATCGGTTGCATTCCGTTCTATAATAGAGCTTGTACTATGCCTCCCAAGTTCCAATCCTCGTTCATTCCCCACGGTCCGCAGCCGGCCGCGGGTGTCATCCCGCAGGCGGCGCCCGCGCACCAGCGTGACCTCCTCGCCTTCATCGCCAAGGCCATCTTCAGCCTCTCGATCCTTGCCGCCATTGCCGCCGTGGGCTACAAGCTCTACCTTGGCTACTCGATTAGGAAGATGGGCGCCGAGCTCGAGGCGACGAGGCAGGAGGTCTCGACCGGGGTAACGGGGGAGCTTATCCGCTTGAACGACCGCATCGTCTCGACCGAAGCGCTTCTCCAGAGCCACCGCGTCCTCTCGCCCCTCTTCGGCTTCCTCGAAGCTTCGACGCCGAAGAGCGTGCGCTTCAGCGAGTTCAGCTACCTCGACGCCTTGGGCGGGCCGCAGGTGATCCTCAAAGGCCAGGCCAAGACCTATGCCGCGCTCTCGCTTGAGGCGGACGTCATTTACAAGAACAAGGACTTCACAAACCCGGTCTTCTCCGACATCCGCCTCGACGACAAGGGGAACGTGAACTTCTCCCTGAAGGCAGGCGTCTCGCCGGAGCTCATCTCCTACGGCAAGACGGTCGGCCGCGCGGGCGCCTTCCCGCCGCCGGTGCCGGGTTTCGTGCCGCCCATCGTGCCGCCCGCGACGAATACCGCCACCACGAAGAGCGCCTCGACGACGCCGAAGGCGACGAGCACCGCTACCCACTAACATGAACAGGACAACAGCACTCATCCTCATACTCCTCTCGGGCGCCGTCTTCTACACCTTTACCTCGAAGCAGTACGGCGAGGCGCAGGCGCTCGCCGCCGAGGCCTCGGAGTACCGGAGCGTCATCGGGAACGTCTCGCGGATCGCCGAGGCGCGCGACAACCTCCTCTCGAGCTACGAGACCATCCCCCAATCCGAGAAGGACCGCCTCATGAAGGTCCTCCCCGACAACGTCGACGCCGTGGGCCTCGCGCGCGACCTCGACACGATCGCCTCGCGCTACGGCATTTCCATCAAAAGCGTCCAGATCGAGGACCAGGCCACGACCGACCCGTCGACGATCGTCCTCCCCGAGTACGCGCTGCCCTATGACAAGGCGCTTGTCTCCTTCAGCTTCGTCTCCACCTATTCGAACTTCGAGAAGTTCCTCGGCGACCTCGAGAAGAGCCTCCGGATCATGGACGTGAAGGACGCCTCGTTCCAGACGGGCGAGACGGGGCTCTACGAGCATAGGATCACCGTCGAGACGTACTGGCTCAAATAACACCACCATGCAAGCCCTGGCACAGAACAAAGGTTCCCTCTTCCTCGCAGCGATCCTCCTTGCGGGCATCTTCGCCTACAACGCCTTCTTCAGCGTCCCTGCTCTGGCTCCCGGCGCCCCTTCCGCCTCAAGCGTCGGCGCCGATTTGATAAAAGTCTCCGACAACATTTCCAAAGCGACGCTCTCGCGGGACCTCTTCTCCGCCACTGCCTACCGGCTCCTTTCCGACTTCAGCGTGCCGTTGGTGCCCGAGCCCTCGGGCCGCCTAAACCCCTTCGCGCCGATCGGCCAGGAATAATCCCATATGCCTTCTTCTCCGAAAAAATCGGGCGCCGGCGCTCCGGCCCGGAGTCTCAAGGATCTCGATATTTCCGGCAAGGTTCTCGAGTACATTCCCCAGGATTCGGCCGTGCATTACCAGGTCGTGCCGCTCGCCGTCACTGACGGCGTGCTCGAGGTCGGCGCCGTCGACCCGAACGACCTCGAGGCGAGGGATGCGCTCAACTTCATCTCGGCGCGGATCGGGATGCCGTACAAGCTCTTCCTCATCTCCAAGGAGGACTTCGCCGCGGCACTCGAGAAGTACAATGGCCTTACGGGCGAGGTGGGCCAGGCGCTCTCCGAGCTCGACACCGAGCTTGCGGCCGAGCCGGGGGAGGAGAAGGGGGAAGTAAGCAAGGAGGACGGCGCGACCATCGTCGAGGACGCGCCGGTGACGAAGATCGTCGCCACCATCCTCGACTACGCCTCGGAGGGGAACGCCTCCGACATCCACATCGAGCCGAGGCACGACAACGTCAAGGTCCGCTTCAGGGTCGACGGCACGCTCAACACCTCGCTCATCCTCCCGCTCAAGGTCCACTCCGCCCTCGTCGCCCGCATTAAAATTCTGACCAGCAGCATGCGCCTGGACGAGAAGCGGAAGCCCCAAGACGGCCGCTTCTCGGCCAAGATGGGGGACAGGAAGGTGGACTTCCGCGTCTCGACCTTCCCCACCTACTACGGCGAGAAGGTCGTCATGAGGATCCTCGACCAGTCGAAGGGCATTCGCACGCTCGACGACATGGGCTTCTCCCCCGAGCCGCTCGCCGTCATTAGGAAGGCGATCAAGCGGCCCTACGGCCTCATCCTCATCTCGGGCCCGACCGGCTCCGGCAAGTCGACGACGCTCTACGCGATGCTAAACGAAGTGGACAAGGAGCACTCAAACGTCCTCTCGCTCGAGGACCCGGTCGAGTACTCGATCGACGGCGTCTCGCAATCCCAAGTCCAGCCGGAAATCGATTACACCTTCGCCACCGGCCTTAGGACGACGCTCCGCCAGGATCCGGACATCATCATGGTCGGCGAGATCCGCGACAAGGAGACGGCCCAGCTCGCGATCCAGGCGGCGCTCACGGGACACTTGGTCTTCTCCACCATTCACACCAACAACGCCATCGGCATCGTCCCGCGCCTCATCGACATGGGCGTTGACCCTTACCTTATCGCGCCTACCCTCGTCCTCGGCATGGCCCAGCGTCTCGTGCGGAAGCTCTGCCCGGATGGCGGCAAGCCCTTGGCGGTCGAGGATTCGCTCAAGCTCATGATCGACAAGCAGTTCGAAGACCTACCGGAGAAGTTCAGGAAGAAGCTTCCCTTCGGCAAGGAGGTCTACGAGATCATCCCCACCGCCACATGTCCGACGGGTACCAAGGGCCGCGTGGCGGTGACGGAGGTCTTCGAAATGGATAAGGAGATCGAGGCGGCGGTGCTGAAGGGCGCGAACGAACAGGAGCTCTTCAAGGTCATCCGCGACAAGGGCATGCTCTCGATGAAGGAGGACGCGATCATGAAGGCCTTCCAGAAGATCGTTCCGTTCGAGGAGGTGAATACGCTATAATGTAAAGCACGACATGGCCGGACAAGACACACTTTTAAACGAACTCGCCGACATCGTCCTGAAGGAGAGCGCCTCCGACCTCCACCTCGCGGAGGGGAGGATCCCGGTGATCCGCGTTTCGGGCTTCCTCATCCCGCTCGCGAAGTACAAGGCCTTCGCCAAAGAGGACATGGAGGCGGCGCTCGCGGTGCTTATGCCGGAGGTGGCGCGGAAGGACTTCGAAGCGGCGAAGGAGGCGAACTTCGCCTGGAGCACGGCAAGCGGGATGCGCTTCCGCTGCAACGCCTACCTCGCGCTCGGCAAGCGGAGCCTCGCCATGCGCCTCATCCCCAAGGAGGTGAGGACCTTTGAGGAGCTGAACCTCCCGCCCGTGCTCGAGTCCTTCGCCACGAAGCAGCAGGGCTTCTTCCTCGTCGTGGGCCCCGTCGGGGTGGGGAAGTCGACCACGCTCGCTGCCATGATCGAGACGATCAACCGCGAGCGCCTCGAGCACATCATCACGATCGAGGACCCGATCGAGCAGCTCTTTGTGCCGAAGAAGTCGATCATCGACCAGCGCGAGGTCAAGCTCGACACGCCCGACTTCCACACCGCGCTCCAGGGCGTCTTCCGCCAGGACGCCGACATCGTCATGATCGGCGAGATGCGCGACTTGGAGACGATCTCGACCGCGGTCACGGCCGCCGAGACCGGCCACCTCATCCTCTCGACCTTGCACACCAACACGGCCGCCCAGACGATCGACAGGATCATAGACTCCTTCCCGGCCGACCAGCAGGATCAGATTAGGCTCCAGCTCTCGAGTTCCCTCCTGGGCATCTTCTCCCAACGGCTCGTGCCGAAGATCTCGGGAGGCCTCGTGCCCGCCGTCGAGCTCCTCATCAACACCGGCGCGGTGGCGAATCTCATACGCGAGAAGCGCACCCACGAGATCAACTCGGTGATCGAGACGGGATCGGAAGAGGGGATGATCGACCTCAACCGCTCGCTCGCCGAGCTCGTGCGGAAGGGCGAGATCACCGTCGAGAACGCCTTCCAGTACTCGGCGAACCCGAAGACGCTCGAGCGCATGCTTTAAACCATTATGCTTTTCAACTATCAGACGCTCGACAATAGCGGCAAGACCCAGGGAGGCTCGATCGAGGCGGTCTCGCTCGACGTGGCGGTGGCCTCGCTCCAGAAGCGCGGCCTCGTCATCGTGAAGATCGACTCCGCCGAGAAGGAGTCCTTCCTCTCCCGCGTCTCCTTCGGCTCCGGCGTCTCGAACAAAGACATCGTCATCCTCTCGAAGCAGATGGCGACCCTCTTCGAGGCCCAGGTCTCGCCCTTGAAGATCTTCACCCTCCTCTCCTCCGAGGCCGAGAATCCGGTTTTGAAGAAGAGCCTCGAGGAAGTCGTCGCCGACATCCAGGGCGGCGCCACGATCTCGAAGGCTCTCGCGAGGCACCCGCACGTCTTCTCCGACTTCTACGTCAACATGGTGAAGTCGGGCGAGGAGACGGGCAAGCTCGACGAGACCTTCACCTACCTTGCCGAGCACCTCGACCGGAACTACGAGGTTGTCTCGAAGGTCAAGAACGCCCTCATCTACCCGGCTTTCGTCATCACCGTCTTCTTCGCCGTGATGATCCTCATGTTCACCGTCATCATCCCGAAGATCTCGACGATCATCGTCGAGAGCGGGCAGGAGGTGCCCTTTTACACCAAGGCCGTCTTCGGCGTATCGAACTTCCTCATCTCATACGGGTTCATCTTCCTCGGCGCGCTCATCGTGCTCGCGTACTTCCTCATCCGCTACGTGAGGACGGCCGCTGGCAAGCGCGAGCTCGCGCGCTTCAAGCTCGACCTGCCGTATTTCGGCGGGCTCTACCGGAAGCTTTACCTCTCCGTCATCGCCGACAACATGAACACGATGGTCCTCTCGGGCATCCCGATGGTCAAGGCGCTCGAGATCACGGGCGCCATCGTCGAGAACGATGTCTACAAGGAGATCATGGCGGCTTCCCTTGCGGACGTGCGCGGCGGCAAGCCGCTCTCGGCCTCGCTCTCGGCCTACCCGGAGATACCCGGCATCCTCGTCCAGATGGTCAAGGTCGGCGAGGAGACGGGGGAGCTTGGCTCGATCTTCCGCACCATGGCCCGGTTCTACCAGAGGGAGGTGGTCAACACGGTGGACACCCTGGTAGCGCTCATCGAGCCCGTCATGATCGTGACCCTCGGCCTCGCCGTGGGCATCCTTCTCGTCTCGGTGCTTATCCCCATATACAACATCGCCGGCTCGGCAGGGGTCTAGGAAGCGGTATAATACGGGTATTCACTATTCCAGGTGATTTATAAGAACGTAGTGATAAAAACGCAAGTAAAATGACCAGCAAGAAACAAGGCCTCGCCCGTCAGACTATGGCCAAGGGCTTCACCCTGATCGAGCTCCTGGTGGTTATCGCCATCATCGGCATCCTGTCTTCCGTCGTTCTCGCCTCGCTCAACACCGCAAGGTCCAAGGGTAACGACGCCAAGGTCAAGGCGCAGCTTTCCGGCCTTCGTGCGGCGGCCGAGATCTACTATGACAACAACGGCGGCTACGGCACCGCGACCAACTCCTGTGTGGCGAACATCTTTGCCGACACGACCTCTGGCATGTCGCAGTACACGAGCTCCTCGAACTACCCCTCCGGCACGACGCTCGTCTGTAACTCCTCCTCCTCGGCCTACGCCGTCCAGGCAAACCTCGCCACTGCCAATACGTATTGGTGTGTCGACTCTCTCGGCAAGTCGAAGTCCGAAGGCGCAGCCCTCGGCGCCGCGACCGCCTGCCCGTAAGCAATCTCTCTTGTTTGCTATACTTAAGGGATGACTCCGGTCATCCTTTTTGTTTTCGGCGCGGTTACTGGCAGCTTCCTCAACGTCGTCGCGCTCCGCTATAACTCGGGGCTCTCGCTCGGCGGGCGTTCGGCGTGCGCGCACTGCGGGAGGAAATTGCGCTGGTTCGAGCTCGTGCCCGTCCTTTCATACCTGTACCTGCGCGGGCGCTGCCGCGGGTGCCGCGCCAAGATCTCGCGGCAGTACCCCCTCGTCGAGCTCTGGACAGGACTCCTTTTTGCCACTTTGCCGCTCTCCTACCTGCCCGTTTTCTCTCTCTACGTCGCCATTACTGTTTACGACCTCCGGCATAAGATCATCCCGGACGGCCTCGCGTATGCCGCGGCGGCCTTGGCACTCCTCTTCGCGCTCCTCATGGGCGGCCGCGGCCTCCTCGACTGGCTTGCCGGGCCGGTCCTCTTCTCCTTCTTTGGCCTTATCTGGTTCCTCTCGCGGGGGAGGGCGATGGGCTTCGGCGACGCCAAGCTCGCGCTCTCGATAGGGCTCCTCCTCGGCGCGCGAGAGGGCTTCTCGGCCGTGGTGGCGGCCTTCTGGATCGGCGCGGCATACGGCATCGGTGCCATGATTTTTTCCCCAAAAAGGCTTACAATGAAAAGCGAGGTTCCCTTCGCTCCCTTCCTCGTCCTCGGGAGCTGGGCCGCGGCGGCGCTCCACCTCGACCTCCTCCATGTCTCGTCATTTTTCCAATAAATCCGGG
>JAIFWR010000010.1 GCA_019661805.1 Candidatus Parcubacteria bacterium | reverse complement strand
ACACGAAAGAGATCAAGCGTATCATCGGCGAGCACGTCTCGCGCCGCCGGGACAATTCGCGGAAGATCTACCTCCTCCTCATGCTCGCCATTTGGTACAATACGTTCATCAGGCAATAAGGCATGGATATTTTAAAGATCATCGCCCCGACGGTTCTCTCCTTCTTTACCGGCATATTCATTACCCCGTTCTTCGCGCGCTACTTCTACAAGTATAAGATGTGGAAGAAGAGCCCGCGGACGGAAGCGGGAGACATTACTTCGGAGCATTTCAAGCAGATTCATAACACCGAGCACGAGGTCTCGACGCCGCGCGTCGGCGGAGTGATCATCCACGAGGTCTCGACGCCGCGCGTCGGCGGAGTGATCATCTGGGTCTCCGTCTTCCTCACGGTGGCCGCGATCTACGCGCTCTCAATAGTGTTTCCATATGAGAGGATCGGGGAACTCTCCTTCTTCTCCCGGAGCCAGACGGTGGTGCCGCTCGGCGCCTTCTTCCTCGCGGCCTTTATCGGCCTCATGGACGACCTCCTCCAGATCTTCGGGCAGGGGAGCTACGCCAAGGACGCGCTCGTGTATAGGAAGGTGAAGATCGTCTTCGTCACCCTTATCGCCGTCTCGCTCGCGCTCTGGTTCTACTACAAGCTCGACTTCGTCGCTGTCCACCTGCCGTTCCGGGGAGACTTGGTTATCGGGGCGTGGTTTATCCCGCTCTTCGTCGCGGTCGTCCTCGCGACCTTCTCTACCTCGGTCATCGACGGCATCGACGGGCTCTCGGGCGGCGTGCTCGCATCGTGCTTCACCGCCTATGCGGCGATCGCCTTCCTCGGCCACCAGTACGACATTTCGGCCCTCGCGGGCGCGATCGCGGGCGCCGTGCTCGCCTTCCTCTGGTTCAACGTGCCGCCGGCGCGCTTCTACATGGGCGAGACGGGCATGCTCTCGCTTACCGTCGTGCTCGCGGTCATCGCCTTCCTCACCAACGCGGTGCTCCTCTTGCCGATTATCGCGCTCCCGCTCGTCGTCACCACGGCCTCCGACATCGTCCAGATCGGCGTCTACAAGTGCTTCAACAAGCGGCGCGTCTTTAGGGTGGCGCCGCTCCATCACCACTTCCAGGCGCTCGGCTGGCCGCGGGAGAAGGTGGTCATGCGCTACTGGATCGTCTCCGTCATCTGCGCGATTACCGGCGTCATCCTGTACGTCGTAAGCTAGCAAGGGGATGAAAAAGCTCAATCAGCTCAAGCATTGGTACGAATACAACGAGAGGAAGATCTCGGTCATCTCGCTTGCGGGCGGCTTCGTCGTGGACTCCTTCACGATCAAGACCATCGACAATGTCTGGGACAACCTCTGGCTCGCGGCGCATCTCCTCCTCTCGGCGCTCTACATCGTCCTTTTGAACAGGAAAAAGGATGCGGAGCACGGCTTCTGGATCCCGAACCTGCTCCAATTCTCCTTCGGCGCGCTCTTCGGCGCGAACTTCATCTACTACATGCGGAGTACGACGCTCTCGGCGACGTGGCCCTTCCTCGCGCTCCTCCTCTTCGCCATGCTGACGAACGAATTCTTCCAGAAGCGGTGGGAGAGGCTCGCTCTCCAGCTTTCCTTCTTCTACTTCGCGCTCTTCTCCTTCTCGATTTTCGTTATCCCGACCTTCGTCCAGCGGATCGGGCCGTGGATCTTCATCCTTTCCGGCCTCGCGAGCCTCCTTGGCGTATGGCTCTTCCTCCGCCTGCTCTCCCGCTTTGCCCGCGAGCGCTTCCTCGAGTCGAAGACGCATATCTGGGCCCTCGTCGCGGCAATCTTTCTCGGCGTAAACGCCCTCTACTTCACCAACCTCATCCCGCCCATCCCGCTCTCGCTCAAGGATGCGGGCGTCTACCACGCAGTCGAGATAGACTCGCGCGGCCGCTACCTCGCGACAGGGGAGAAGCGCGGGCCGGAGAAATACTTCACCCTCTTTCCCGAGGTCTACTGGCAGCCGGGAGAGCCGCTCTACGCGTACTCCGCGATTTTCGCTCCTGGGGAGCTCGAGACGGACATCGTCCACGACTGGCAGTATCAAAATGCGGAAGGGAAGTGGGTCAGTGCCACGCGCATTCCGCTCCACCTCGCGGGCGGGAGGACCTCGGGCTTTCGCACCTTCTCGACCAAGTACAACTTCACTCCCGGCGAATGGCGCGTCGACATCGAGACGGCGCGCGGCCAGGTCATCGGCCGGGTCAATTTCAAAATCATATCAGCCTCCGGCCCGCACCCGCTCGTGACAGAAGTGAAGGAATAGGAAGCTCAACCGTTGATTTTTAGGCGTTTTCGGGGCATTATAAGGACAATGATCCGCTGGCTCAAAGAGCACTTCGTCCCGCACAAGGGGAACTACCACCGGCCGCAGTTCCTCGAATGGGGGACGGTCAAGTACGCGGTCGCCGCCGTCGTATTGATCGAGCTCGTCCTCTTCCTCCTGCCCACGGCCCACTTCGCCTCCTTTATAGACAAGCTCAACCTCTCCGCAGTCTTGCCCGGCGCGCTCTCGACGCTCACCAACGACGCGCGCGCGGCCAACGACGCGCCGATCCTCGCCGAGAATGTGCTCCTCGACAGGGCGGCCGCGCTCAAGGCCGAGGATATGGCGGGCAAGGGCTACTTCGCTCACACTTCACCCGAGGGCCGGACGCCGTGGTACTGGTTCAACCTCGTCGGCTACCAATATTCATATGCGGGGGAGAACTTGGCCGTCAACTTCTCCGACTCGGCCGACGTGACGCAGGCGTGGATGAACTCGCCCACGCACAAGGCCAATATCATAAGCAGGAATTACCGGGAGATCGGCACCGGGGTGGCAACCGGCACCTACAAGGGCTCGCCGGCCGTCTTCGTCGCCCAGCTCTTCGGCACTCCGCGGAGCCTCGCGGCCGTCTCTGGCGCCTCGCCCGTGCCGGCCTGGGAGATGTTCCTCGTCTCGCCACACCAGAGCGTAAACCTCATCCTCCTCGCACTCTTAGCGCTCACCGCGATCGCGCTTATAGTCGTCATCTCCATGCCGCGGAGCCGGCACCCGGACCTCATCATCCACGGGCTCTTCCTCGCCGCCTTCATTGTGGGTGTCTATGTCGCCAATGACTATCTCTCGCATCGGAATTTCGAAACCTCGTTCATCGCTCTGGACCCGCAAGGGGAAGTTCAATAAAAGCAGGGTATCCGCGGCGGATTCGTCTTATATATGTGTTAAAATCCGTAGGCGTGGCTTCCCATAAGCTCAAAGTCGACAAGACCTTCCTCATCATCACGATCGTCCTTATCGTGGCGGGGTTCTTCATCTTCTCCTCCGCTTCCCTCGGACTCCTCGCCAAGGAAGGTTCGAACTACTCCTCCATCACCTTCTCCCAAACGGTGCTCGGCCTCTGCCTCGGCTCGCTCGCCATGTTCCTCGCCTCCCGCCTCGACTACCGGATCTGGCGCTCGACCGCCTTTTACATCTTCATCGCGGCGATCATCGTGAACATCCTCGTGCTCGTGCCCTCGATCGGCTTCGAGCACGGCGGCGCCCGGCGCTGGATCATGATCCACGGCGTCTCCTTCCAACCCTCCGAGGCGCTCAAATTCGCCTTCATCCTCTACTTCGCGGCCTGGCTCGCAGGGGTCAAGGACAAGGTCAAGGACCTCCGCTGGGGACTCCTCCCCATGCTCGTCCTCCTCGGCATCTGCGGCGCTCTTCTCTTGAAGCAGCCCGATACGGACACCTTCCTCATCATCGCCATTACGGGCCTCGCCATGTACATTGCCGCGGGCGGGCAGTGGCGGTGGGTATTAGTCCTGATGTTATCAGGACTAATCGGATTGAGCTTCTTAGCTTACTCACGGCCCTACGTGATGAAGCGGATCCAGACCTTCCTCCATCCGACGACGGACTCGCTCGGCTCAAGCTACCAGATCCAGCAGTCGCTCATCGCCATCGGCTCGGGGGAGATGTTCGGGAGAGGCTTCGGCCAGAGCGTGCAGAAGTTCACCTACCTGCCGGAGCCGATAGGGGACTCGATCTTCGCGGTCGCGGCCGAGGAGTTCGGCTTCGCGGGCTCGGTGGTGCTCCTCGCCATCTTCCTCCTCTTCGCGACGCGGGGGCTCAAGGTGGCCTCGAGGGTGCCGAACGTCTTCGGTAGACTCGCCGTCGTCGGACTTGTTATAATGATTATCGCCCAGGCATTCGTCAATATCGGCGCCATGCTGGGAGTGCTCCCGCTCTCGGGGATCACCCTGCCCTTCGTCAGCCACGGAGGCACCTCGCTCTTCGTCTCGCTCTTCGAGGTCGGCATCATCCTCTCCATTTCCAAAGTGCAGAAAACATCATGAGAATACTCTTTACCGGCGGCGGCACCGGAGGCCACTTCTACCCCATCATTTCGGTCGCGGAAGAGCTCAATCGCCTCGCGAAGGAGAAGCGCCTCCTCGGCCTTGAGCTCTTCTACATGTCGCCCTCGCCCTACAACGAGAGCCTCCTTTTTGAGACGGGCATCATCTATAGGAAGAATAGCGCCGGCAAGCTCCGCCGGGCGGGCGGTGTGCTCGGCATGATCCAGAACTTCTTCGACCTCTTCAGGACCGGGTGGGGGATACTCCTCTCGGTCGTCCAGGTCTATAGCCTCTACCCGGACGTCGTCTTCGGGAAGGGCGGCTACGCGTCCTTCCCCGCGCTCCTTGCGGCGAGGATCCTGCGGATCCCCGTCGTCATCCATGAGTCCGACACCGTGCCGGGCAGGGTAAACCTCTGGGCAGGGAAGTTTGCCCAGAGGATCGCCGTCTCGTACCCGGAGGCTGCGACCGCCTTCCCTGTAGGGAAGGCGGTCCACACCGGCCAGCCGGTGCGCCACGACGTGGCGCAGCCGATCACGGAGGGCGCACGGGAGTTCCTCAAGATCGAGGATGGCATCCCCGTCATTCTCATATTAGGCGGCTCGCAGGGCGCGCGGAAGGTCAACGAAGCGGTGCTCGCGGCGGCCAAGGACCTCGTGGCGAAGTACGCGGTCATCCACCAGGCGGGGCCAGCGAACATCGCCGAGGTCAAGGCGACGGCGGAGGCGGTGCTCTTCGACTCTCCCCACAAGGACCGCTACAAGTCCTTCGACTACTTAAACCAGCTCGCGCTCCGGATGGCGGCGGGCGTCGCCACCGTCGCCGTCTCCCGCGCCGGCTCTTCGATATTCGAGATCGCCTCGTGGGGCCTGCCCTCGATCATCATTCCGATCAACAAGCGCGTCTCTCACGACCAGCACGAGAATGCCTTCGCCTACGCGCGCTCCGGCGCCTGCGAGGTGGTGGAGGAGAACAACCTCACGGGGAACATCCTCGCCTCCGAGATCGCGCGCCTCGTCGACAACCCGCCCGTGCGGGAGAAGATGGCCGCCGCCGCAAAGGCCTTCTACAAGCCCGACGCCGCGAAGGAAATTGCGGAAGAGATTTTGAAAATAGCCTTGGAGCATGAAGTCGAAAAATAATGTAGTAGTCCGCATGGCCCCGTCGCCGACGGGGAATTTGCATATCGGCACGGCCCGAACAACGCTCTTCAACTATCTCTTCGCCAAGAAGATGGGAGGCAAGTTCATCACGCGGATCGAGGACACCGACAAGGAGCGTTCGAAGAAGGAGTTTGAAGCGAACATCCTCGACGGCCTTGCCTGGCTCGGACTTGCCCACGACGAACTTTACCGGCAGTCGGAGCGCACCGACGTCTATATCGCGCATTTGAAGAAGATGCTCGAGAACGGGAGCGTCTATGTCTCGCATGAGGAGCCGAAGGAAGAGGGCCAGAGGAGCGAAGTGATCCGCTTCAAGAACCCGAACAAGAAGATTTCGTTCGAAGACGAAATCAGAGGAACGATCGAGTTCGATACGACGGACCTCGGCGATTTTGTGGTGGCGAAGAGCGAATCGGAACCCCTGTATCACCTCGCAGTGGTGGTGGATGACCACGAAATGGGTATCACCCACGTCATCCGCGGCGAAGACCACATCTCGAACACGCCGAGGCAGATCTTGATCCAGGAGGCGATCGGGGCCGCTCGGCCCGTTTACGCGCATGTGCCCCTCATTCTCGCTCCTGACCGCACCAAGCTTTCGAAGCGGAAGCATGGCGAAGTCGTGTGGGTTGATACATACAAAACAGCGGGGTATCTTCCGGAAGCGATGGTGAACTACCTCGCGCTCTTGGGCTGGAATCCGGGCACGGAAGAGGAGATTTTTACGATGGAGGAATTAATTAAGCAGTTTGATCTTAAAAAAATCCAGAAAGGCGGTGCCATTTTCGACCAGAAGAAGCTGGATTGGGTCAACAAAGAGCACATCAAGAGACTGCCAGCCGAAGAGCAGCGGAAACTCTTATTGAAATTGATCAAGAACGAGCCGTACATGGTAGGGGAGCCGACTCTTGATGCGGAGAAGATCGCGTGGAAGAAGTCGACGAAGGAAGAGGCGATTACGCATCTTGAGGAAGCGAAGAAAATTATCGCATCAAGCGGAAATCTCATGGCCTACGCCGAGAGGGAAGGGAAGGGGAACGTCCTCTGGCC
This sequence comes from Candidatus Parcubacteria bacterium, assembly GCA_019661805.1. Taxonomy (GTDB): domain Bacteria; phylum Patescibacteriota; class Minisyncoccia; order Phycocordibacterales; family Zambryskibacteraceae; genus UBA5004. Next base: position 1,171 of record JAIFWR010000010.1, on the reverse strand, counting down.
CCTCCGCTACGCGCTCACCGGCGCCGAGGCCTCTCCGGACCCGCTTACCCTGCTAGAAATACTCGGGCAGGAGAAGTCCCTCAAAAGAATCGAACACGCTATAATGGTGCTTAATGAAGCCCGCTAGAAGCCTCATCCCTTTCCTCATCCTTGCCCTTCTTGCTCCCTTCGCCGTCCGCGGGGCGACGAGCGCCGCGCTCTCCCAGCAGATCGACGAGGTGAAGAGGCAGCGGGACGCGCTCGTGGCGGAACAAGAGAGGCTCCAGGCCGAGCTCGACAAGGTCTCCCAGGAGGGCCAGACTCTCGGCACGGCGGTGAAGTCCTTGGATACGACGAGGAAGAAGCTCGCCGCCGACATTAGGGTAACGCAGTCAAAGATCGCCTCGACCGATCTTAATATCAAGCTCCTTGAGAACAATGTCTCGGCCGCCGAGCGCCAGATTGCCGCGCATCGGAAGGCGATCGGCGAAGCGCTCCAGAAGCTCTCCCAAGCCGATGCCTCTCCGCTCGCGCTCCACCTCCTCGCCTCCGCGAGCTTCTCCGACATATGGCGCGACACGAGCGAGCTCTCGAGCCTCTCGGCCTCGCTCGACGGCGAGGTCGGGAGCCTCCGCGAGACGAAGTCCGCATTGGTGAAGCAGAAGGTCGAGAAGGAGAAGGTCAAGGAAGAGATCCTCTCGCTCAACCAGGAGCTCACGGGGCAAAAGCAGGTCGTCGAAGAGGCCCGGTCTGCCAAGGAGAAGCTCCTCGCCGAGACCAAGTCGAAGGAAGCCCTCTACCAGGAGCTCCTTGCCGAGAACCGGGCCAGGGAAAAGCAGTTCGAAGACGATCTCTACCGGCTCGAATCAGAATTGAACCTCTCCATCGATCCTTCGCTCATCCCTGTGCCGCGGCACAACGTCTTGTCCTGGCCGCTCGACAACATATTCATTACCACCTATTTCGGGAAGGTGTCCGGCTCGGCGCTCCGCATTTACGCCTCGGGGAGCCACAACGGGGTCGACTTCCGCGCGACGCAGGGCACGCCCGTCAAGGCAGTGCTTGCAGGCACTATTAAGGGCATAGGCAACACCGACGAGGAGAGGGGCTGCGGCTCCTACGGCCGCTGGATCCTCATCGAGCATGGGAACGGCCTCTCGACGGTCTACGCCCACCTCTCGGCCTCGCTCGT
>JAIFWR010000057.1 GCA_019661805.1 Candidatus Parcubacteria bacterium | reverse complement strand
CGAAGGTCTCGAGGCTCTCCGGCTCAAACGGCAAAATGGTGTTGACCACCTGCGGCAACTCTTCCCAGGAGTTGAAGAAGAGTGCGATGAGGTCGTGGTGCGTCTTGACCGGCACAAGGCCGACCGTCGCCTCGGTCATCACCCCGAGCGTGCCCTGTGCGCCGGTAAGGAGGCGGTTTAAGTCGAACTTCTCTTCCTGCCAGAGGTTCCAGAGATAATAGCCGGCCGAATTTTTCGAAACTTTGGGCTTGGCGGCCATGATCGCTTCCCTGTTTTGCTCAATGAGTTCTGAAACTTGTTTGTAAATATTGCCTTCGAAGTTGTTTTGCGCGATTTTCTCCGCGAACTCCGCCTTGGTAAGCGGCTTCACGACGTATTCGTTCCCATCGGAGAAGACGTACCTCGATTCGCGCACCCACTCTTCCATCTTGCCGTACCGCAAGCTCAACTCCCCGCCGCAGTTGTTGCCCACCATGCCGCCGAGCGCGGCCAAGTTCTTCGACGCTGGGAAGCACGGCAGGACGAGATTTTTATCCAAGGTGAGGAGCTCGAATTCCCGATAAAGGACTCCGGGTTGGACGACAGTTCCCTCGGCTTTTACCTCCCCGACCTTGCTCATATGCTTCGTCACGTCGGCGACGATGCCCTCGTTGAGCGGCCCGCCGCTCATGTCCGAGCCTGCGGCGCGCATGGTGAGCGAGGTGCCGCGCTCCCTGGCTTCTTTTACCAAGGCCTTGATATCCTCTACGCTCTTCGGAAAGGCGACCCACTTGGGCAGCACCTTGAATATGCTCGCATCCCTGCTGTAGGTCTCCCGGACCTCGCCCACCTTATTCATATGCTTCGTCACATCGGCGACGATGCCCTCGTTCAAGGGCCCCCCGCTCATGTCGGAGCCAGCCGCGCGCATGGTAAGCGAGGTGCCGCGCTCGCGAGCAATCTTTATAAGCTCTTTAATATCTTGAGCATCCTTCGGATACGCCACCCACTTGGGCATAACCTTAAAGAGGCTCGCGTCTCTGCTGTAAGCCTCGAGGACTGCCGGATCGCTAGTGAGAGGGTCCATGATTGAATACGCCGAGCTTCTTCGTAACCAATTCCTTCATCGCTTCGACGCCTTCGGCCATAAATTTGTACGGCGCGGCTTCATCGGTCGACATGATGTGCTTCTTAATGCCCTCCTTGTAGGCGAGACGGAGCTCGGTGTTGATATGAACGATGCGGATGCCGGCCTGAATCGCTTCCCACACTTCCTCATCGGTGTTGCCGGATGCGCCGTGGAGGACGAGCGGTGTGTTGGGGAGGGCTTGGGCGATCTCCCCTACTCTCTCAATATTCAATTTAGGTTCGCCGGTCTTGATCAATCCATGGATATTCCCGACGGAGGGCGCAAAGAGGTCGACGCCGGTCGCTTCGACGAACTTCACCGCATCTTCGGCAGTGGTTTGCGCCGTCGATGATGAGGGCGTCGAACTTCTGATCAATCGCCTCCATCGAGGCCGGGATGGAGTAGGTGTGGTCGGCGTTCAGGAAGACAGGTAAGCCTTTGCCCTGCTCGACCGAGACCAGGGCCCGGATTTCGGCGACGCCGAGGAAGCTCCGTTCTCCCTCCGAGACGCCGATGATGACAGGTACGCCTAGCTCGTTCGCCGCCGCGACCACCGCCTTGAAGCCCTCCGAGTCCGAGACGTTGAAGTGGCCTATCGCCACGTTCTTCTCCTTCGCCCAGGCGAGCCAATCTCTCAAATTCTTCATTGGCCCCATTCTAACATGATATAATTTTCTTATATGCACGACTTCGTAGCGATTGGAGAGACTGATACGGACGTCTTTATCCGTCTCGAGGATGAGAGCGGAGCGCAGCTTTCGGGCATGCCTGACGCCCTCGATTATCGCATGAGCCTTCCCTTTGCAGCTAAGATTCCGTATGAGAGCGCCACTATCATCTCCGGTGTTGGTAATGCCCCGAATGCGGCCGTCTCTGCTGCGAGGCTTGGGCTGCGGAGCGCTCTCTTTGCTCATGTCGGCGATGACGAAGGAGGCAGGAATACTATTGAGTCGTTGAAGGAGCACGGCGTTGATACGAGTTTGGTCACGCCTGAAGCGGGCAAGAAGACCAGTCATTCATACATCCTTTGGTACAAGCAGGACAGGACCATTTTACGCCGGCACGAGAACTTTTCTTATACTTTGCCGGACCTCGGCTCTCCCAAGTGGGCTTATTTCAGCGCCATGGGATCAAAAGCTGATGATTTTTATAATCATTTCGCTGATTATATCGAACAGCATCCGCAGGTAAAGTTCGCCTTTCAGCCCGGAGGGAACGAGATTGGCCTTGGCACGAGGCTCGGGCGCTTCTACAAGCGCTGCGACATCTTCTTCTCCAACGTTGAGGAGGCGGGGCAGATTCTCGGTATCCAAACGCTCGGCATAAGCGAACTTTTGAAAAGAGTGCAGGCACTTGGACCGAAGATCGTCGTTATTACCGACGGTCCCCGCGGAGCATACGCTTTTGATGGAACAAATACCTACCCACAGCTGCCCTACCCCGACCCCAAGCCACCCTTCGAGCGCACCGGCGCCGGAGACGCTTTCGCCTCGACTGTCGTGGCCGCTCTCGCCTTGGGCCAGGATCTCCCGACCGCTCTCCAATGGGGCGCAGTGAACTCCATGAGTGTCGTCCAACAAGTCGGCGCGCAGAAAGGGCTCCTTACTCGCGAAAAAATCGAAGAATATTTAAAAAGCGCTCCGGCGGAGTTTGAGACGAAAAAACTTTAGTTAGATATTTCCATTTCTTATCTCTTGCCTCACTAGGGCATTAAATGTGCTGGTAGAATCAATTTTTTTCTTAAATTCCGAATTTCCTAATCCTTGCTTTTCCACGTAAATATTTATTCTATCTTTTAATTCTTCAGGTAAAGGCCTATCATCTCCTTGACCATGAGAAATATCTTCGGGATTACCAAAAACAGGGTGGTGTTTTGCAACCGCGTCCAAGGACTCTTCGATAGATTTACCTTGTTTTAATAAAGCAAAATC
>JAIFWR010000056.1 GCA_019661805.1 Candidatus Parcubacteria bacterium | reverse complement strand
TACTCGACCCCAATGCCGCCATCCGGCTTCTCGAACTCCTTACGCGTCACGACAAGCGCCTGGAGGACGCCGTACTGGCGGATGGAGTCCGCAAGGCTCTTGAGCTGGCTCTCGTCGAACTCGCGCCGTGGTTGGTACGGGTTCGGCTTGATCTTATCCACCTCAACCCAGAAAATCGCGTCGTTGTAGAACTGGGACATGGCTAGATTTTAGCACCAAATTAAGGTAATTTGTAGAGGTTTCGAGGGCCGGGATGGCGGAATTGGTAGACGCAAGGGACTCAAAATCCCTCGACCGCAAGGTCATGAGAGTTCGATTCTCTCTCCCGGCACCTGTGATGAAGAAAGTTTTGGTAATCGTCGGACCCACCGCTTCGGGTAAGTCTGATTTGGCCGTGAAGCTTGCTCGAAAGCTCGGAGGAGAAATTATTTCCGCCGATTCGCGGCAGGTGTACAAGGGCTTGGATATCGGCACGGGGAAGATCACGAGAGCCGAGATGAAGGGCGTCCCCCACCACATGCTCGACGTGGCTGACCCGAGGAAGCAGTTTAGCGCCTCGCAGTTTAAGAAGATGGCCCAAGAGGAGCTCGGCTACATCGAGAAGCGCGGCAAGCTCCCGATCATCGTCGGCGGGACGGGCTTCTACATCGACGCGCTCACCGGTGCTACTCACCTCCCGGAAGTGCCGCCGAACAAGAAGTTGCGGGAAAAACTCGGCACAAAGACGAATGCCGCGCTCTTTAAAATACTTGAGAGGAAAGACCCGAAGTGCGCCAAGAGGATAGATGCGAACAATAAAGTGCGCCTCATTCGTGCCTTGGAAATCGTCAAGGCTCTGGGAAAGGTCCCGGTATTGAAAAATGAAACTTCAAACAAGTTTATCTATATCGGCCTTAATCCCAAAGATTTGAAGGGCAGGATCGAGAGAAGGGTCAGGAAGATGTTTAAAAGCGGACTTTCAAATGAAGTGAGGAAGCTGAAGCGGCTCGGAATTACGAATAAAAGGTTCAAACAGCTCGGTTTTGAATATTTTAACCCGACACCAGAAAGCGTTACCAGGGGGACAAACAACTATGCCAAGCGGCAGATGACCTGGTTCAAGAGGAACAGGAAGATTACGTGGTATGCGAGCGCCTCCGCCGCGTACGAAGCCACTGCACGGCTGCTGGGAGGAGCGAAACGACCACGATCCCGACGATAAAGTAAGAGAGCGAATCCTTGATGGCCGGGAAGCTCTGGCCGAGGAAGTACCCGGCGAGCGTGATGCTCGCTGACCACAGGAGCGAGGAGACGAGCGAGTAGCGGATAAATGGACCCTTAGGCATCCGCGCCACGCCTGCGGCAATCGGGGCAAAGGTCCGCATGAGCGGCACGAAACGGCTCATGAGGATAGCAGCCTTGCCGTGCTTCTCGAAAAAGCGGTGCGCCTCGGCGATATACTCGGGCTTAAGGATCCGCTTCAAAATCGGATAGCGGTGGAGGCTCTCGATATAGACGCCGATGTGGTAGCCCACGACACCGCCGAGGAAGGTGGCGAGGAAAATGAGCGGGATAAGCAGAAGCAGGTTGAGGTTCGCTGCCGAGGCGAGGAGTCCGGCCGTAAAGAGAAGTGAGTCCCCCGGCAGGGCGAAGATGATCCCGGATTCGAGAAACACGACAGTAAAAATACCAAGATAACCATATGTCGTGAGCAGATACTCGACGTTGAAGAGGATATGCGGGCGATGAGGGAATCGAACCCCCGCTAGCGGTTTTGGAGACCGCTGTTCTACCACTAAACTAATCGCCCCGTACAGGGCGATTTTAGCACAATTAGGCCTTTTTCTCCTTGTAGGTCGTGTGCTTCCGGGCGACGGGGTTGTACTTCTTCAGCTCGAGCTTGCCTTCGACGGACTTCCGGTTCTTGGTCGAATAATAGGTGTGGCCCTTGCCGACGCCCTTCTCGTCTCCGACGGAGACCAATTTGATAAGGTGATCCTGCGACATATGTAGGGCTCTACATTACCGCATTTGCGGAAATGTGCAAGTGCTTTATACTTCCTTCAGACGCGAGCTAGCAAAAGAAGGAGCGCTTATGCTGCCGCTTCCGCCCGACGAGGAACTGCGCCGGTTCAAGGAAAGCCACCCTATCGGTGCCGCACAGAGAACCTTCATGACGAGGGAAAGGGAGCAGGCCGCCGAGAGCCTCGCACGCCTGCGCGCCGACAACCTGCGCATGATGGCCGAGTTCGAGAACCACAAGCAGATTCGCCCACGACCTTCCTCCGCCCCGGCTACGCTTGCGTAGCCGGGGTTCGCTTTTGCAGAATTGCCTCTTTTCGTAGCCGGGGTTCGCTTTTGCAGAATTGCCTCTTTTCGATTAGAATGGCGCAATCGCGTCGGTGACGGAGTGGTCAATCGTAACTGGCTGTAAACCAGTCGCCCTATGGGCTACGCAGGTTCGAATCCTGCCCGGCGCACAATTTGACTTCATCATGTAAAGTGTGGTATGTTTTCAGTAGAAAGTCTGTCACCTAGACGTTACCGTGGTGAGCTTGTCCGCGAGACATTGGAGAATCCAGATGAGTAAACAGGGTCGGCTCAAAGAAGCGGCGCTGTACCACGCCGCAAGAAACGAAGCACTCAAGAGTGACGATCTTGAAATATGGATCGTCAGATACGGGTTTGAAATGTCTCTTGGGAGGGCTATGGATGAAATCAACGAGTACATCTATGCCTCTCTCCACATGCATGACAATCCACTTCGGTATCTCCGTAGGTACTTCCCGGACTTCACCTGGAAGTTCCACGAAGATCATGACGAAGCTCAGGCTGCACGCATCATCGCAGAATCGGACTACATCTGGCTCCACTGCTTCGGGCTGATCAACGACAACTTCATCACGGCGATTAGGAAGAATGGTGAGAAACCACGTGTTCTCTGTTACCGTCCGCAAAAAGAAAGTGACGAGTGGGTCGGCAGGTTGAAAAAGAAAGTGCCCGCCATTCGCTGCGTCGCAGACGGTGACGACACAGATGCGAACACCCTCATCGAGTAAGTGACCCACCGCCCCCTAACGGGACAAAATCCGTTGGAGGGCGGATTTTGTTTTCTAAACAGGTTCCCACCTCGTACCAGACGGCGCACACTGTGGATTGGAGAACTTGCAAAAGGAGACGGCGGTAGTAGTATTAAACGCGGAATGCACGCTGGATTGTCTCGGAAGGTCAACGCTCTCACCATACGAGAAGCCTAAGGCGAAGCGACCCTTCGTCAAAGCCCATCGAGAGCATCTCTCAAGACAGCTCCAAATTCCAAGCCCCTCGCGCACGCGCGAGGGGCTTTTTCGTTTACCTAACAATTGAACTTTGGCGAACGTCTAGGTAATATATGGAAGGAAAGTGAGGGTCAATGCCTGAATTCAAAACGTATAGGTGCGATTGTGGCTGCGGCCAAGGTGGCGAACCATGGCAACTCCGCGGCTGGTTCATCCTGACTCAGCCGGAGGAAGTCGCGGCCGGCGACAATCATGTCCGGCTCTACGATCACAAGAAGCTCTACTTCTACCGTCTCGACCATCTTCAACGCTGGCTTGAGACTGCAGTACCGGAAGCCAGCCGACTCCTCGACGCCGTACGGGTCGCACAGTACCCGCGCGGCAACTATGTGAGCAAAGACAGGCTTCTTGTCATCTGATTCCGTTTCGAGACAGAGTACTCAAGACAAGATGAAAGCCGCCGCGGCCCGCGGGCCGCGGCGGCTTTTTCGCATCGTATTTATTTGACCGCGGTCCTCTTGGGAGAGAGCGGAGAAATGCGGCCGGAGCGCCTGCCGCGCTCGACTTCAAAGACGAACTCCTTGCCACGCATGCCAACCTTGATCGTGCCGCCCGAGAGGACTTTGTTCGAGATCATCATGTTGGCGACGGGGTTTAAGATCTTGTCCTGGATCA
>JAIFWR010000009.1 GCA_019661805.1 Candidatus Parcubacteria bacterium | reverse complement strand
TAATTCCCCATCTCGTCGGCCGCGCCGGGGTTGATGCCGCGGAAGTCCTTGGTGCGGGGCAAAGCGATGTGGACGAGCTTCTCGAGGAAGTCCTCCATCCTCTGGCCGCGGAGCGTCACCTGGTAGCCCACGACGTCGCCCTCACGACTCTTGAAGGTCGCAATCGAGACCTTAGCGCCCCGCGGGGCGGCCTTCTGCCCGGTGATCCGCGCGAGGCGGTCTTCGACCACCTTGAACTTGGCTTTGTCCCTAAAGGAGCCTACGCCGACCGAGACCACGACCTTCACGATCTTCGGCCTCTCCATCGGGTTCTTGTAGCCCTCGAGCGTCGTATTCTTTTCTTTCAAAGTCTTGTGCATACGGATGCGAATTATTTGGCGAGCTTCACGTTTGAGACGTGGATGGGAAAGGCCTTCTCGACAATGCTGCCCTTGCCCTTGGACTTGCCCTTCTCATGGACCTTCTTAATATTTATGCCTTCGACGAGGACGCGGTTTTCCTTGGGGAAGGCACGCACGATCTTCCCGGACTTTCCCTTGTCCTTGCCGGCGAGCACCTTGACGCTGTCTCCTTTCTTGACGTGCATAAAATTATTTAGACAACCTCGGGGGCCTTCGAGATGATCGTCTGGAAGCCCGCCTCGCCCACTTCCCTCGGCACGGGGCCGAAGACGCGCCCGGCCATGGGCTCCTTCTTCGCGGTGTCGAGGATCACGACCGCGTTCTCGTCGAAGCGGACGTAAGTGCCATCCTTCCTCCTAAAGGGAGCCTTCTGCCTCACGACGACGCCGTAGAGGACGTCCTTTTTCTTGACCTGCTTCCTCGGCTCGGCCTTCTGCACCGAGAGGACGACAACTTCGCCGAGCGAGGCGGTGCGCTTCTTCGAGCTCCCGAGCACCTTGAAGATCCTTCCGAGCTTGGCGCCGGAGTTGTCTGCGATCTGGACGATGGTGCGGGGCTGAATCATGGCGGCTTATACTACTACGAAGTGCTTGTCTTTGGAAATCGGCTTCGTCTCGCGGATCCTGACCTTCTCGCCGAGAACCTTCGTATTGCCAGCATCGTGGGCTTTGAACTTCTTCCTACTCTTCACGAACTTGCCGTACTTCGGATGCTTCGCGTACGAGTCGACCTGGACGACGACCGTGTTCTTCATCTTGGTCGAGACAACGGTGCCCTCGAGAACCTTCCCTTTTGTGTCTTTTGTTGCGTTCATATGTTTTATCGTGCGACGACCCGCGTCTTGACCGGGAGCTTGGTGCCGGCCTTTCTCAAGGCCTCCCTCGCCGTCGGCTCGTCGGTGCCGTCAACCTCGAAGAGGACGCGGCCCGCAAGGACCGGGGCGACGTAGCCCTCGAGGTCGCCCTTGCCCTTGCCGAGCTTCACTTCGGCCGGCTTCTTGGTGTACGGCATGTCGGGGAAGATTCTGATCCAGAGCCTGCCCGTCTTCCCGATCGAGCGAGAGAGGACTTTGCGGGCGGCCTCGATCTGCTGGGAGCGGATCCGCGCCGGACCGAGCGCCTTTAAACCGAAGGAGCCGAAGGCGACCGTGACGCCCCTCGTCGCGACGCCAACACGGGACGGGTTCCGCCTCATTGTGTGCCACTTCCGGTATTTCACTTTCTTGGGGAACAACATAAAAGTTATTTGTCGAAAATGTCTCCCTTATAGACCCAGACCTTCACGCCGACGGTGCCGAGCGGGAGGTTCGCCACAGTCGCGGCGTAGTCCACGTCGGCGCGCAGGGTCTGGAGCGGGATCCTTCCCTTCTTCTGCGTCTCGGTGCGGCTCATGCCGCCGCCGATCATGCCGGCGAGGACGACCTTCACGCCGAGGACGTCCCGGTTGGCCATCACCTTCTCGACCGTCTGCTTCATGACGCGGCGGAAGGGCAGGCGCTTCTCGAGCCCCTCGACGACCATCTGGCCGACGATGGCGGCGTTTGCCTCCGCGTTCTTGACCTCCTTCACATCGAGCTTCACGTCCACCTTGTCCTTCAAGAGCCCCTTCTTCTCGAGGAGCTTCCTCACCTCGGCGCGGAGTACCTCGGCGCCCTTGCCGTCCCGGCCGATGATCATGCCTGGCCTCGAGGAGGAGACGATGACGCGGACGGCCTTCACGCTCCGCTCGATCTCAATGTCCGCGACGAAGAAGCCTTTGAGCTTCTTCTCCAGGAACTCGCGGATCGTGACGTCGCCCTTCAAGGCCTCCTGATACTTGCCCTTGGGGGCAAACCAGCGGCTCTTCCAGTCGCGGAGGATCCCGAGGCGGTGCGCATACGGATGGACGGTGTGTGTCATGTTATTTCTTTTCGGCAAGCACGACCCTGACCATGCTCGTGCGCTTCCTGATCGGGTTCGCCATGCCGCGGGAGCGGGGGCGCCTGCGGTAGAGGGTCGGGCCCTTGTCGACGGTCAAGGACTTCACGACGAGGTTCCCTTCGGGGATGGAGAGGTTCTTCGCGTTTGCCACGGCGGAGGCGACGAGCTTCTGGAGCGGGAGCGCCGCGCGCTTGCCGACGAAGGAGAGGATGACGAGCGCCTCCTCAACGGACTTGCCCTTCACCGTGCCGGCAACCGTGCGCACCTTGCGGGGCGACTGGCGGTAGTTATTGAGCTCTGCCTTTGCTTCTGCCATATAAATTATTTCTTAGCCTCGGTGGCGCCTTTGGCGGCCTTGGCGGCCGCGATCTCGCCCTCCTTCTGCTTGACCTCGAGGTCCTTCTGCATCTTGCCGCCGTGGCGGATGAACTTCCTCGTGGGAGAGAACTCGCCCAAGCGGTGCCCAACCATATCCTCGGTCACGAGGACCTCGACGTGGTCCCGGCCGTTGTGGACGCCGAAGGTGAATCCGACCATCTCGGGGCTGACCTGGCAGGCCCGCGACCAGGTCTTAATAACCCCAGTGGTCATGGGTTTCTTTCCTGCGATCTTCTTCAAGACGCGGGGGTCGACGTATGGGCCTTTGGCGGCGCTTCTGGTCATGGGCTAAGTTGGGGAAAACAAAAAGCGTGGAAACGCTTGTGGCCATATAGTAGAGGAATAAGGCCTTGAAGTCAAATAAACTCCCTGTGTACCAAAACCGTCCCGCTATAGCGGGACGGTTTTGGCTATCTTGGTATTATCTAGCTAATACCGGGCGAACTAGCTTCCCCTCATCTCGGAGCGGAGGCGCTCGATGAAGCGTCCTGCCGCCTCCTGGCCGCCAAGGCCGAAGGAGAGTCCGAGAGCAAGCGAGATGGCGATGACGATGCCCGTGAAGAGGGTCTGGCTGAAGGCCGCGCCGATGCCGAGCTGCGAGAAGGCCACGAGGATGGCGAAGACCCAGACGGCCCACTTGGCGATCGCTCCCGCGAAGTGCGCGGAGTGGATGCTGGCCGTCCTGGCCGAAGTGGTGACGATCCTGCCGATCACGTCGCCGACCACGCCTCCGACGAGGAGGACGAGGGCCGCGACGATGACGCGGGGCAGGTAGCCCAAGACGACGTCCTGGAGGAAGACATTGACCTGGTTCAAGCCCAGGACGTCAAATGCCGCCACGAGGAAGACGACGATCACGAACCACTTGACCAAGGCGCCGAAGAAGGCGCCGGAATCAAGGCGAACCCCTCCCCTGTGGAGGAAGGACTCAAGGCCTGCCTTGCGGAGAGCCTCGTCGACCTTAAGGGACTTGAAGACCTGCCAAACCGCCCTGCCCAAGAGGGTGCCGATGAGCCATCCTACGACGAGGATGACCAGGGCGATGATCAGATTCGGGACGAAATTGATGACTCCCACCCAGAGGTTCTGGAAGGAGAGCGTCAATACCTGTCCCCATGTGCTGAATAACATATTGTTGGAATGCACTAACTGCTAATTACCACTCTAAAAGGGGTATGTATCAATTATACAACCGAAAAGAGCCTTATTTTAAGCGCTGTGGATAACCTTGGCGACGACCGGAGCCTCAAGGCCGAGCTTGTTCAAGATCTTCTCGTGCCGGGCGTCGAGGATGTCGCGGATGAGCTTGTCGTAGACGCCCAGGCGGTACTGGAAGTCGGAAGTCTCGAAGACGGCGTAGCGCAACTCCTTGCCTAGCTCGGCCTCGATCGTGCTCATGACAGAGAAGAGCTTCCCCTGCTTGATGTGGTCGCCAACGATGAGGATGTCCACCCGCGCGTCCGGGTTGTGGAGGAAGACGCCCGAGGTGAGAATGAGCTTGATCGCGCCCGCGGTGGAGATCTTTCGCACGATTTCCTTCTCCGAGAGGGGGTTTGCGTCGATGAGGAAGTTCCCTACGGCCGGGAGGTAGCGGTAGGCGCGGTTCAAGGTATATGACTTGCCCCGCTTCCTCACGAGACCCGCCTTGATGAGGTTCCCGAGCTCCTTACGGGTGGCCGAGGAGCCGACCTTGGCGCGATTGGCAATCTCGGCGGGAGTGAAGGCGAGGGTGGGGTTAAAGATGAAGAGGCGCATGATCTTGACCTTGGCCTCGGAGCCGAAGATGTAGGCGATCGACTTTGACATGTGCGTATTGTAATACAAGCACAAATCCCCGCAATGCGGGGATTTGTGCTTGAGAAGCCCGGGATTTCGTTATTTCAGCGTCACTTTGCCGCCCGCTTCCTCAATCTGCTTCTTGAAGGCCTCTGCCTCCTCCTTCTTCATGTCGCTCTTGAGCATCGAAGGAGCGGCGTCGACGAGGTCCTTGGCCTCCTTGAGTCCAAGACCCAGGACTTCCTTGACGGCCTTGATGACGGCAATCTTGTTGTCGCCCGAGGCGGAGAGTTCGACGTTGGCAGTCGCCTTCTCCTCGGCGGCCTCGCCCGCGCCTCCGGCTGCCGGAGCGGCGGCGACCGCGGTTGCGGATACGCCGAACTTCTCTTCGAAGGCCTTGACGAGCTCGTTTAGCTCGAGAACGGACATCTCCTCAACCTCCTTGATAATCTTTTCTGATTTTTCTGACATAAGGGTTAATTAAGCTTTCTTCTTGGCGATCTCATTAAGCGCGATCGCGAAACGCTGTATTGGGGAGTTAATGATATTCACGAACTTGCCACGGAGCACTTCTCTGGTCGGAATCTTGGCCATCTCTTCCACCTCCCCTGCGAGGACGTAGCGACCCTGGAAGATGCCTCCGAGAATTTTGAGATTCTCAGGGAACTTCTTCATGAAGCCGTACACTTCGCGAGCCGGTGCGACCATGTCGGCGCCCCACGCAAGCGAGAGCTCGCCGGGAAGGGTCGGGGCTTCGCCCTCAAACTTCTCCCCTTCAAGCGCCTTCTTGGTAAGGCTCTTCTTGGCCACGGTGTAGGAGACGCCCTGGTTCTTGAGCGTCCGGCGCATCTCGGTCGTGTTCCCGACCGAAAGGCCTTTGAAGTTCACGAAGACGACGGAAGCCGCGCCCTTGAAGGCGGTGGTCAGCTTGTCAACAATTTCTCCCTTTTTCTCACGGGTAATAGCCATAATGAGCTACTAGGCTGGTAATGGACACGTATAAGGTAAAGAGAATTCGATCTCGGGCGGACTTATGGACGCCACCTGTCTTTGACCTTACAGGGCATACTTTACAGATTTCTATAGAAATTGCAAAGGGCGGCGTCGCTCTGCGACGCCGCCCTGGGTTGAATCTCTCTTGATTTACTCCAATCTACTCGAGCCGAAGCTTTTTGGTGATGGGAACGATTGTTTCCTTCATCGGCTCGATGTTGCCGTCCGAAGAAAGGAACTCGAGCGCTTCCCGCACCCACACTGCGAGCTCCGCTTCGAAGCAGTCGGATTCGTACCCGACGTCGACGAAGAACTGGTAGATCGTCATCCAGCCGGTCGTGCCTGGAAGCCCCCGGAGCGTCCAGTAGAAGGTGGCGACCTTTGTGGCGCACGGCGACTTCGTCTCGAGTTTGGCTTTCGCTACCGCTTCGCTGTCCTTGGGAAAGAGAGTTATCGGTCCTTTGTCGTGAAGAAGTTGCTGGTTGACGTGAATCTGGAGGACATTGCTCCCCACCACCGGATACATCCGAAACTGCATCATGGTCCACCTCGACGCGATGGAGTACGACGACGTACGGGTCCTACCCGCATTGTATCCCCACTTTTTAAAATAACAAAGGCCCCGGCAAAAGCCGGGGCCTTTGGGAGAGACTTACTTCTTCCCGACCTTGCGGCGGCGCACGATAAACTTGTTTGAATACTTCTTGGAGCGGCGCGACTTCTGGCCCTTGCCGGTCGGCTTGCCGTAGGTCGAGATGGCGCGGCGGCGGCCGCGGCCCTGCCTGCCTTCGCCTCCGCCGTGCGGGTGGTCGACCGGGTTCATGGCGGTGCCGCGCACCGTCGGGCGGATGCCGAGCCAGCGCGAGCGGCCGGCCTTGCCGAGGGAGACGAGCCTGTTCTCGTTGTTCGAGACTTCGCCGATCGAGGCCCAGGCGGCAGCGGGAACTTTCCTCACCTCGCTTGAGGGCATCTTCAAGTCCACATAGCCGCCGTCCTTGGCGAGGACTTCGGCATAGTCGCCGGAGGAGCGGGCAATCTTCGCGCCGCCCTTGGGCTTGAACTCGACATTGTAGACGAAGGTGCCGACAAGCATGTTGCCGATGGGCATCCGGTTGCCGGGAGTCTGGGCAGCCTTCTCGGAGACGATGAAGGTGTCGCCGACCTTGGCACTGTTGTGGAGGAGGACGTAGCGTTTCTCGCCATCCTTGTACTGGGCGAGGCCGATGAAGCCCGAGCGGTTCGGATCGTACTCGATGGTCTTAATAGTGAACGGCACCTCGACCTTGTCGTAGTAGAAGTCGACATCGCGGAAGGTCCTCTTGTGGCCGCCTCCCTTGTGCCGGGTCGTGATGAAGCCCCCCGCCCTGCCCGAGCCGCGGCGGAAGCCCTTGGTGAGGCTCTTCTCCGGGCGGTCATTGGTAAGGACCTGCCGGTAATTGATGCCGGACATGTTCCTCCTCGACTTCGTGGTGGGCTTGTAGTGCTTCATGGCATTAAATGAGTTCGATCTTGTCGCCCTTCTTCAAGTAGACATAGGCCTTCTTGCCGCCGCGCCTAGTGCCGTGCTTGCCGCGGACGAACACCGCCTTGTCCGCAATCCTTGCCGTCCTCACCTTGACTGGCACGACTTTGTAGGCGGCCTTCACCGAGGCGGCGATTTGACTCTTGGTGGCGTCCGGCGAGACCTCGAAGACGTAGGCGCGATTCTTATCGGCGCCGACAATCGCCTTCTCGCTCAAGCGGGGGCGAATGAGGACGCTCTTCTTCTCGATAATTTTGTCGGTCATGTTAGTTCTTCTTTACCTTCCTGTCCTTGGCGATCTTCGGGAAAGCTTTGAGCGCGACATCCGGGTTCTCGACGACGAGGTACTTGTACTGGAGGAGGGTGAGCGGGTTCAGGTTCCTCGCCTCCACGACCTCGACCTGACCCAGGTTCCTGAAGGCCTTTTCGGTCTTCTCGTTTTTCGCCGAGAGCGCGATCGCGGCAGAGTTCCTCCTCTTCTTGAAGAGGAGCTCGAAGCCCTTCACGCCCGAGAGCGTGGTCAGGGCGCCGATTGCCTGCTTCGTCTTGCCCTCCGGGAGCGAGATCTGGTCAACGAAGAGCACTTCGCCGTCCTTCCACTTCCTCGAGAGGAGGGTGTGGAGGGCCTTGGCCTTCATCTTCTTTGAGACGGTCCTGTCGAAGTTCTTCTCGTTTCTCGGGCCGTGGGCAACGCCGCCGCCGACCCAGATTGGTGACCTTGTGGAACCATGGCGGGCCCTACCGGTCCCCTTCTGCTGCCAGGGCTTCTTGCCACCGCCGCGCACCTCGCCCCTGTTCTTGGTGTGGGCGACGTTCTTCCGCTTCGAGGAGAGAAGCGAGTCGGCGACCTGCCTGACGAGGTCGGCATTCCACTTCACGCCGAAGAGAGCCTCGGGCAACACGACGTTGCCGGCCTTCTTCCCCTCGACGCTGTAGACTGCTGCTTCCATGGGTTTAATTATTTTGGTTCTTGATCAGGACCTTGGCTCCGCGGCGACCGGGGACGGCGCCGGAGACGAAGACCTCTTTCGACTCGGGGAGGATCTTCACGACGTGGAGATTCTTCACGGTCACCTTGTCGCCGCCCATCCGGCCCGCCATACGCATGCCCTTGGCGACCCGCCCGCCCGCCCGGCCGCCGCCTCCGATCGAGCCCGGCTCGCGCTCGGAGTGCTTCTGGCCGTGCGAACGCCTG
>JAIFWR010000055.1 GCA_019661805.1 Candidatus Parcubacteria bacterium | reverse complement strand
AGGCCAAGCAGGATGTGCTCGCGCGCCTCGGCGATCTTCAAATCATACGTCGCGCGCCGCTTCACGACTTCCCGCCGGTGCTTCACGAACTCCTCGAGGATAACCTTGAGCGAGAGGGTCTGCGGCACGCCGTCAACAAGCGCGACCAAATTCAAGTGGAAGGTGTCCTCAAGCTGGGTGTGCTTGTAGAGCGAGTTCAAGATCTTCTGCGGCTGCGAGCCTTGCTTCAAGTCGATGACGACGCGGATGTCCTTGGTGGACTCGTCGCGCATGCCCTTCACGCCTTCGATCTTCTTCTCCCTTACGAGGTCGGCGATCTTCTCGATGAGCATCTGCTTGTTGACGCGGTACGGGATCTCGGTGATGACGATCTGTGAGGTGCCGGCCTTGTTCTCGCTGATCTCGGCGACCCCTCGCGCGACGATCGGCCCGCGGCCGGTGGCGTAGGCGTGGTGGATGTCCTTTTCATTAAAAATGACGCCCCCGGTCGGGAAGTCGGGCCCTTTTACAAATTCGAGAAGGTCTTCCGTCGTCGCCTCCGGGTCGTTAATGAGCATGATCGCGGCATCCACGACCTCGTTCAAGTTATGCGGCGGGATGTTGGTCGCCATACCGACGGCGATGCCGAGCGTGCCGTTCAAGAGGAGATTCGGCGCCGCGGCCGGGAGCACCACCGGCTCCTCCTTGGTGCCGTCGTAGTTGGGGCGGAAGTTGACGGTCTCCTTCTCGATGTCCTTGAGCATCTCGCTTGCGAGCTTACTCATCTTGGCCTCCGTGTAGCGCATGGCCGCGGCGTTGTCGCCGTCGATACTGCCGAAGTTCCCCTGCCCGATGACGAGCGGGTAGCGCATGGCGAAGTCCTGCGCCAGGCGCACCATCGCGTCATACACCGCCACGTCGCCGTGCGGATGGTACTTGCCAAGCACTTCGCCCACGACCGTGGCCGACTTACGGGTCTTTGCAGAAGCAGTAAGGCCGAGCTCGTTCATGGCATACAAAATGCGGCGGTGGACCGGCTTCATGCCGTCCCTCACGTCGGGGAGCGCGCGGTCGGTAATAACCGACATGGCGTAGTCGATGAAGCTCTCCTTCATCTCGGAGGTGATGGGACGCGCGACGATTCTCTGGTCGTTGTCTGCCATATTAGTATTGGTTCAAGCTCTTCGCCTTCATCTCCTCATAGCCCTTTTCCAAATCGGCGCCCGTCTTCAAGGCGCCAGTCAGGCCCTTGAAGCTCTCCGTAAGCGCGTCCCAGCTCGAGGAGAGCGACTCGCCCAGGCTCTGGAGCGGCCCGACTTCGTGCACGGCGGCAAGCGAGGGCGCCGCGTCCGCCTCCGCGACCACGGGCGCTTGGCCGTAATTGACGAAGAGCCAGATGGCGAAGATCGAGAGCGTCACGCCGCCGGAGGCGAGCAGGGCAAAGTTCTTCTTGTGGGAGTCGGATCTCTTGTGGAGCGTGGCGAGGTAGCGGCGCATATTATTCTTCCTTAAGGACGATGATCTCGCCCTCCTTGCCGTCGAGGTCCTTCTTCTTCACGACGAGCTTGTCCTGGGGTGCGGCATCCTTCTCGCCCGCTTCCTTCAAGAACTGGGTAAGGGCCGCCTTATCATACCCCATCGGGATAATGGCGGAAGGCTCGAGGGCAACAGCCGCCTTGTAGAGGGCGACGGGGATGAAGAGGATGTCGATGTCCTCGATCTCCTCGTTCTTTACCTCCGACCCCATGAAGCAGAGCTTCATGCCCTCGAAAGTGATGAGGTAGACGGTGTTGAGCCGCTCCTTGCCCTGCGAGAGGAAGCCCTTGATGGGAAGCCCTTGATGAAGATATCCTTCACCTCGTACTCGCCCGGGCCGCTCACGACGAAGCCTGACTTCTCCGATGTGTCCCTCGGTGCGGAAGAGAAGATCGTGACGTCTGCGGAGGTCTTGGATGCCGGGTTTATCGCGACAGAGAGCTCTCCCTGGGAGATCTTGAAGCTCTCGCCGCCTTGGTAGGTGATGATCATATTGAAACCTTATTTTAGCACAAATACCTTGCATTTACCAGTGTTTTTTGCTATCCTTTCCCCGTTCTTTACCAGTCCCCCGCATCTGTTATCCCTCCTGGTCTGGCAACCACTGACGACCCAAGAGGACCGGACGCGGCACACTATATTGGCATTATTTGGCAGAAAGAAGGCTGCTCCGGAATCGGAGTCGGCAACGGCCACCCTTACCAAGGAGCCGGCAAAGAAAATAAAGAAGGAGAAGAAGGCAGGCGCAGAAGCACCTGCTCTTAATCCGTTTATCGAGAAGTTGCCCGCTCCCCCGCAGGTCGAGGACCTCGTCGAGGGCCCGGTCATCTCGATCGATAAGGGCGCCGTTTACGTGGACCTCCCGCCCTTCGGCACGGGCATCATCTACGGACGCGAGTTCCAGAACGCGCGCGACATCATCAAGAGGGTGAGCGTTGGCGACACGGTGAACGGCAAGGTCGTGGGCACGGGCGGCAAGGAGGGCTACATCGAGATCTCGCTCAAGGAGGCGCGCCAGGCGATCATCTGGAGCGAGGCCGAGGACGCGATCAAGGAGAAGCGGGTCTTCGACCTCGCCATTACCGACGCCAACAAGGGCGGACTCATCATCAACTGGCAGGGCATTACCGGCTTCCTCCCTGCCTCCCAGCTCAAGCCCGAGCACTATCCGCGCATTGCCGACGGCGACAAGGACAAGATCCTCGACGAATTGAGGAAGCTCGTCGGCGAGAGGCTCTCCGTCACGATCATCGGCGTCAACCCGAAGGAGGGCAAGCTCATCTTCTCGGAGAAGAGTCCCGAGACGAAGGAGAAGGGCACGATCGTCTCCCGCTACGCGGTCGGCGACGAGCTCACCGGCGAAGTGACGGGGCTC
>JAIFWR010000008.1 GCA_019661805.1 Candidatus Parcubacteria bacterium | reverse complement strand
CCTCGCCGTCACCCTCGCCTCGCTCACGATGCTGAAAAACCTCCTCCAGATCACGCGCCCGGCCTCCGACATCTACCAAACCGGCGGATGGAGCTTCCCCTCCGGGCACACGACGCTCGCGACGTCATTCTTCTTCCTCCTCTCATACATCTTCGTCGACAAGGTAAGGTCGGGCAAAGGGAAGACACTTCTCATCGGAGGCTCCTTCCTGGGTGTCTTCCTCGCCTCCTTCTCGCGCATCTACCTCGGCGCGCACTGGGCGCTCGACATCCTCGCGGGCATCGCCCTCGGGCTCATGTCCGTTTCTCTCACCGTGCTTATGTTCAACCTCGTCTTCGGTGAGAACCGCTCCTTTAGGCGCCGGATCCATTTGTGATACTATAGTGCGCATGAATACAGACATATACAAGTGGGGCAAGGTCGCCCTCATCGCTTTAACCGCGTTTCTCGCCGTCGCTACGCTCGGCTCGCTCAAGCACCTGCGGGCGATCGACCCGGCCTACAACTCGATTACCGTCTCTGGGCGGGGAGAGGCCTTCGCCGTGCCGGATGTCGCAACCTTCACTTATAGCGTTTCGGCCGACGCGGCCACGGTGGATGCCGCGCAAGGGCAAGTGACGGCGAAGATGGACGCCATTTTGAAAAAATTGAAGGACCTCGGCATCGAGGACAAGGACGTCAAGACGACCGACTACTCCGTCTGGCCCAGGTACACCTACGCGACCGTGTACTGCATCCAGGCGCCGTGCCCGCCCCAGCAGAAGCAGGATGGCTACACCGCAAGCCACTCCATCCTGGTCAAGGTGAGGAAGGCCGATGACGCGGGCAAGGCTCTTGCCGCGGCCGGAGCCGCCGGGGCGAGCAACCTTTCAGGACTCTCCTTCAGCGTCGATGACCCGGATGCGGTAACGCAGGAAGCTCGCGCCGAAGCGATCAAGGACGCCAAGACTAAGGCCGAAGCACTCGCCAAGGAGCTCGGCGTGCGGCTCGTGAGGGTAGTCTCTTTCTCCGACGGCGCCGATCAGGGCCCCATGCCGTACTATGCCGAGGCTTCGGGGAGGGGAGGAGTGGCAGACCAGGCCAAGGTCCCGACTGTCCCTGCCGGGCAGAACAAGAATGTCGTTTCCGTGAGCGTCACGTACGAAATCCGCTAATTTGACTCCCGCACTGCCACTGTGGTAGTGTTAAAAGGCACCCACGGGGTGTTTTTTAATAGGTCTCAATGGAACGACTCATCAATTACCTCAAGGACACCAGGGCCGAGATGGCGCACGTCGTCTGGCCGACGAGGCACCAGGCACTCGGCTTCACGGCCGTCACCATCCTCGTCTCGGTTGCGACGGCGGCCTACCTCGGCTTCTTCGATTACGTCTTCTCCCTCGTGCTCCAGAAGTTCATCATTTAAGCACCATGTCCAAACAGCAGCTCTCCGAAGGCAGGAATTGGTACGTCGTCCATACCTACGCGGGCTATGAGAACGCCGTCATGAGGAATTTGAAGCAGCGGATCGAGAGCCTCGGCATGGAGGGCAAGATCTTCAACGTCATCGTCCCGACCGAGAAGAAGGTCAAGATCAAGGGCGGCAAGCGCGTCGAGGAGGAGGAGAAGATCTACCCCGGCTACATCCTGGTCGACATGATCGTCACCGACGACTCGTGGTACGTCGTCCGGAACACGCCGCGCGTGACGGGCTTCGTCGGCTCCGGCGTCCACCCCGTGCCTATTGATAAGAAGGAAGTCGACTCGCTCTTCGCGCGCATGAACACCGACAAGGTCACCCACACGATCAACCTCCAGGAGAATGACGCGGTCGTGATCGTCGACGGCCCCTTCAAGGAGCTCGAGGGTAAAGTAAGCGAGATCGACGAGGAGCGAGGCAAGGTGAAGGTCCTCGTCAATATGTTCGGCAGGGAGACGCCGGTCGAGCTCGATTTCTTGCAAGTGAAGAAGGCGTAAGGTATTGTAACCCAGCTATATGGCCAAGAAAGTAGTCAAAATATTGAAGCTCCAAATCCCAGGCGGCGCGGCCGTGCCGGGCCAGCAGCTTGGTCCTGTCTTGGGTTCGGCAGGCATTAACATTGGCGAGTTCGTGAAGCGCTTCAACGAGGAGACCAAGGAGAGGAGGGGCGAGACAGTGCCGACCGTCGTCGAGGTCTACGAGGACCGCACCTACAAGATGAGCTACAAGATTGAGCCGGCCGCCGCGCTCATCTTGAAGGCACTCGGCAAGGAGAAGGGCTCCGGCACGCCGAACACCGCCAAGATCGGCACCCTCCCCGCCGAACACCGCCAAGATCGGCACCCTCCCCATGGCCAAGGTCCGTGAGATCGCGGAGAAAAAGATGGCAGACTTGAACGCCACCGACGTGGACGCGGCCGCCAAGATCATCGCAGGTACGGCCCGGAGCATGGGCGTAGACGTAAAATAAATCTTCCATAAAAGCTTAAAATAAGTCGGCCCGCCAATCTCTTGGCGGGCCTTCTTTTTTGCACGGTTTACCTGGTCGGGAGAAGGAGCTGTTGCGAGATCTCCCGGTCCTTGTACAGGCGGGGCAGCATCAGGTCGGGCCTCCAGTTCGCCTTGGTGGTGGCGAGGTCGGTGGCACTTTGATATTTGCCGTCCTCGGCGTATCCCTTGGCCAGGATCGGTCCCGTCTCGAAGAAAACGATCTGCGCGATCCGCCGTCCCACGACGATCGGGATGGCATAGTTCCTCGAGACGTTGGAGATCTCCATCGTCCAGCGGTTGATGAAGCCCACGTCGCCCCAGCCGGCGCACTTGCAGACCTGGATGAAGTTCCTTCCCATCGAGGAGCGCGCCTTCATCATGGTCGTGACGTGGTCCTTGCCGCCGATGAACTCCTGCGTGTGCGCGAGGATGGTCTCGCCCGGCTTGAGGATGATGACCCTGTCTTCCGGGCTGATGCCGTCCCAGTTGAAGCGGTGCTTCTGGAATTCTTCCTCCGCCGTCCGCGCTTCCTCCACCTTGTCCGCTCCCCACACATGCTCCATGTGGGACTGGCTGTAGATGTTGTAGATGAAGTGGTTGTGCTTGGTCGGCTGCTCCCGGTAGTAGAACTCGCCGAGCGTGACGTCGTAGCTTGAGGTGGCGAGGTGGTCGCGACGGAAGGGGTCGATGACGACGCTGCCTTCCTCCATGCATTCGAGAATCCGGCGATCGCTCAATGCCATTGGTTCCGCCTTTCGTCTGAAGTCTGCGGTTATTTTATCGTTATGCCTCCGAAAAGCAAGCATGAAAAAACGCCCGACAGGTCCTTGACCTGTCGGGCGTTCGTTGTTTTTGCTAGTCTCGTTACTCGCTTAACGAGAGGATGAAGTCGACCAGGGTTTCGTCGCCGCGGCAGCCTACGATGAGGCGTTCGCGACTGACGAGCTTAGTGAAGTCGCTCTCGTTCTCGATGAGCTTCCTGAGCTGAGTCCACACTTGGGAGTAGTTTCCCCAAGCGCCGGAGGGGTCTAACCCCTCACGCGGCCGTGCCGGGTGCTGGAAGGGGGACATGTGGCCGTTCCCGAGCAGGCTTCCGGCAAGCCGGATGTCTTCCTCGAGAGAGCGGGTGCCGTCGTGGGTGAGGTAGCTCGTCCGGGCACACTTGCCGGCAGAGGCTCGCGCGAGAACCATCCAGTCAGTGGTCTCCTCGCGATCTTCCGGACGAATGTAGGGCAGATGCCATTCGCCAGGCATCAGTTCGTGCGGCGTGCTTGCCTGCATCGCCTTCGCCATGGCGAGAGCGAAGTCGCATGCTTCGGGCTGGGCGTCGGTACTCGCGCGCAGACCGAAGAAGTTCCGCCAGTGTGTCGCTGACACGATGACGGTGTGAAAGGAGTAGGTCTCGAGCACGCGGTTGGCGTGCTGCTTGTGGAGGCCTTTGTCCTGAGTGGACAGCCTGACTTGAACCCCATGATCCAGGAAGAGCTGCTCGACCTTGTCGCAGAGCCTCTCTGCCGCCTCGAGGTTTTTCTGACCTTTGACGGCGGAGACGATCTCTTTCCGACCGCCGACGAGAGCATACGCCTGGAGAACGCTCATGTCGCGGCCGAAGAGCCAATTCTGGACGACGCGGCGCTGATCTTCGGCCGAGAGCATTTCTCCTGCCTGCATGCCGGCCTGGTTGACGCCGAATGAATTCGGCACGTACGGCTTCTCCAGGACAGCGATCATCCGCTTCCAGACCGGGATGGCCCGTGAACTCGCCGAGTTACGACCGAAGCGGGTGTGAGTGTTGAATTCCGCCAAGAACGGCCGGGGAAAGGTCACTTCGAGCGAGCTGAGCCGCGAGCCCCGATAGGCACTGTCGCAGATCACTTTTGCGGTCGCACTTCCTTCGCGGAAAACATTCATCTGATCCTCCTGAGAGCTGTGTTCTGACCTTATTTCTACTTTTTATCCGTAGTTTGTCAATTGACGCGGCTGTGGTCGGTACGTACTGTTTCTTCAGACACCGATAACAAGGAGACCGTTCCATGCAGGGAAAGCTAATCGTTCTTGATGGTAATGACGGCTCCGGCAAGCAGACGCAGGCCGAAATGCTCCGGACTTTCCTCATCGGTCTCGGATTCCGGGTGCTGCCGCTCTCATTTCCGCGCTACGAGGATACCTTCTTCGGGCGCATTCTCAAGCGGTCGCTTGCGGGGGAATACGGCGACTTCGCGAACCTCGATCCTCACCTGGCGGCGCCCATCTATGCGGCCGACCGGTGGTCGTCGAAGCCGCTCATGAAGGAGTTCCTCGCATCGGGCGGCTTTGTGCTCTGCGACCGTTACGTGAGTGCCAACCAGATCCACCAGGGCGGCAAGATCGTGGAGGAAGCGAAACGGGCCGACTTCCTGGCCTGGCTCGACCAGCTCGAGTACGGCGAGTTCCGGCTCCCTAGGCCGGACGTCTCGGTCTACCTCGACGTGCCGCCGGCGGTCTCGCGGCAGCTCATGAGCGACCGGACCCGGGACACGGTGGAAAGCAATCCGGCGTATCTCGAGAACTCGCACCGGTCGGCCCAGTGGCTCATCGCGCGCGAACCGGAGCGATGGGTTCACATCAGGTGCACCACGCGCGGCCTGATGCGCAAGCGGGAAGAGATCCATCTCGACATCGTCACCCGACTTAAGGATCGGAAGATTCTCTAGCGGGAGTGAAAGTGAAGGCGCCCGGGCAATATCGCCCGGGCGTTCGTTTTGCTACTATTGATACCGATGATCAAGCAGGACATCGAGAGGGTCATACGGGAGGCTCTGGAGGCGGCGGGAGCTGCCGAGGCGACATTTACCGTGGAGCATCCGGACCTCGGGATGGGAGATTATTCGACGAACGCGGCAATCCGCTTCCCGGGCAAGAAGCAGGAGATTTTCTCATATATCGAGGCGCACAAGCCGGAGGAGGTAGAGAGTGTCGAGCTTGCCGGGCCGGGGTTCATCAACTTTCGCTTAACGAAGGACTTTTTCAAACAGAGCCTCGGGGAGATTATCGGGAAGGGAAGTGAGTTCGGCAAAGGCGAACATGCCAAGGGCTTCAAAGTCATGGTCGAGCACACGGACCCGAACCCGTTCAAGGAGTTCCACATCGGGCACCTGATGCCGAATGTCATCGGCTCGACGATCGCGCGCATCTTCGAATGGAACGGCGCGGAGGTGAAGCAGGCGAATTACCAGGGAGATATGGGTATTCATGTTGCTAAAGCTGTGTGGGGCATTATCCAGGGAGAGGAAGACCCTTACGTCGCCGGAAATAATGCCTACGAAACTCACAAGGCAGACATAGACGCCATAAACAAAAAGATTTATGACGGTTCCGATCCGGAAATAAACAAGATATACGAAGAGGGACGAAAAAAGAGTCTTGAATATTTTGAAACCGTCTATAAAAGACTTGGAACTAAGTTTGATTTCTCCTTCTTCGAATCCGAAACCGCGCCGATTGGGAAGAAGATTGTCGAGGATAATATCGGCACAGTATTCGAAAAGTCCGATGGAGCCATCGTCTTCAAGGGCGAGAAGGTTGACCCCTCGCTCCACACGCGGGTCTTCATCAATTCGCAAGGGATACCTACCTACGAGGCCAAGGACTTGGGCAATGCCAAGAACAAATTTGATCATTACCCCTACGATCTCTCTGTCGTGGTGACAGGGAATGAGATCAAAGACTACTTCCGTGTGGTCCTTGCGGCGATGGCGCAGATTTTCCCCGACTTGGCGAAGAAGACGAAGCACCTCCCGCACGGTATGTTGCGCCTGCCGACCGGCAAGATGAGTTCGCGGACGGGCAATGTCATTACGGCCGAAGCGCTGATCGAGGAGGTGAAAGGGCATACGAAGGGCGATGAGCAAGTGGCGATCGGCGCCGTGAAGTACATGATCCTCCGGCAGGGTATCGGACAGGACATCGTTTTCGACTTCGAGAAGTCTGTCTCGACCGAGGGTGATTCCGGCGTCTATCTCCAATACGCGCATGCGCGGGCCAATTCTATTTTGGAGAAGGCTGGGAAGAAGGGGAGCGTGGAGGGCGAACAAGGCCAGGTCCGCGCCGTCGAGAGGCTCTTGTACCGCTTCCCGGAGGTGGTCGAGCGCGCCGGCAAGGAATACGCGCCGAACTATATCGCGACCTACCTTACCGAGCTGGCGGCGAGCTTCAACAACTTTTACGCTCATGAGCAGGTGCTCGATGACTCCCCGGAGTCCGGCTACCGCCTCGCCATCGTCGAGGCGTTTAAAGACGTGATGAAAAACGGCTTGAACGTGCTCGGCATTCCCGCGCCAGAGAGGATGTGATAGAGTGTCCCGCAGACGCTAACTCGGGAGGGACTATGCATTGTTTCGTTATCACCGGACCATCAGGGTCCGGCAAGACCTCGCTCATCAAGGCGCTCGTCGCGGCAGATCAGAACCTGCGCTTCTCCGTGTCATGCACGACGCGGCCAAAACGCGAAGGTGAGGTCCAAGGAAGGGATTACTACTTCATCGACCGGAAGAAGTTCGAGGACCTGGTCGCCAAGAACCAGATGCTCGAATGGGCCGAGGTGCACGGCAACCTCTACGGCACGCCGCGCGCCGAACTGGCGAAGGCGGAGGCGCTGTTCAAGCAGCTCGTCCTCGACATCGACTGTGCCGGCGCGGCCCAGGTAAGGGAACAGGACATCGACGCCCACTTCATCTTCGTCCTGGTGCCCTCGAAGGAGATCCTCGAGCGGAGGCTCCGGAATCGCAAGGGCGATTCCGACGAGGAAGTCGAGCGCCGGCTCGCCGCAGCAGACGAAGAGATGCGGCAGGCCGAACTCTTCGGCGCCTGGATCGAGAACGACAAGCTCGAAAAGGCGGCCCACGACCTTGCCGGACTCATCGCCCTCCTCCGGATGAAGGTGAGGCCCGACGAGCGGCGGTTCCGGAACCGTGACCTTCTCAACCGCGTCTCTTCAACGTTCTTTACCCAACCTGCCTAGTGCCTCCAGGCGGTGAGGGTTAGCCCAGTGTGCGCGACGCGCGCACTGGGCTTTTGCTATACTAGGCCACACATGGAAGAGAAGTCCGACAGGGCCAGGCGAGAGGAGGAAATCCTCGCGTTCTGGAAGGAGAATAAGATCTTCGAAAAGACGCTTGAGAAGGAGGCGCCGAAGGGCGATTTCGTGTTCTACGAGGGCCCTCCGACGGCGAATGCCAAGCCTGCCCTCCACCACCTCGAGGCGCGCGTCTTCAAAGACGCCTTGCCCCGCTACAAGACGATGCGCGGCTACCGGGTGCCGCGGAAGGCCGGCTGGGACACCCACGGCCTGCCCGTCGAGCTCCAGATAGAGAAGAAGCTCGGACTGAAGTCGAAAAAGGAAATCGAGCAGTACGGCATCGAGCGCTTCAACAAGGAGTGCAAGGAGAGCGTCTTTGAGTACATCGGCGACTGGGAGAAGTTTACCGAGCGCATCGGCTACTGGGTCAACTTCAAGGACGCGTATTACACCTTCGACAATTCCTACATCGAGACGCTCTGGTCCATCCTCAATCATGTTGAAAAGAGGGGACTCCTCTACAAAGACTACAAGGTCCTCCCGTGGTGCCCGCGCTGCGGCACGGCGCTCTCTTCGCACGAGCTCGCACAGGGGTATCAAGATGTGAAAGATCTCTCGCTTTATGTGAAGTTCAAAATCAAAGCCTTCCCCGACGCATACTTCCTCGCCTGGACAACGACACCGTGGACCCTGCCGGGAAACGTCGCGCTTGCCGTCGGTTCCGAGATTGACTATGTGGAGGCGAAAGTGGGCGGCGAGATATACGTTCTCGCCAAAGACAGGCTCTCTCTCCTTACCGAGCCGTATAAAATCCTCGCCGAACATAAAGGAAGCGAAATGGTCGGCATGGAATACGAGCCGCTCTACTCCTTCATGGAGCCGACGGACAAGACGTTTAAAATCTACCCGGCTGACTTCGTGACGACGACCGACGGCACAGGCATCGTGCACACCGCCGTGATGTACGGCCAGGAGGACTTCGAACTCGGTACCAAGGTCGGTCTGCCCAAGAAACACCTCGTCTTGCCCGACGGCACGTTTATGAAGGGCACCGGCTGGCTCGAAGGCCGCTCGGTGGTGGATGAGACGCTCGCCGTTGATATTTTGAAGGACCTTCAGGGCCGCGGTCTTCTCTTCGGCAAGGAGAATCACCAGCACTCATACCCCTTCTGCTGGCGATGCAAAACGCGGCTCATCTATTACGCCCGCGATTCGTGGTATATCGCCATGTCGAAGCTTCGTGACGAGCTCGTGAAGGAGAACGGGAAGATCAACTGGGAGCCCGAATACATCAAGGAAGGCCGCTTCGGCGAGTGGCTCCGCGAGGTAAAGGACTGGGCGATCTCCCGCGAGCGCTACTGGGGCACGCCGCTTCCCATCTGGCAGAATCATGACGGCTCAAAGAGAATCATTGTTGATTCGCTCGAAACACTCAAGAAATATTCAAAAAAATCTGGCAACGCGTATTTCGCCATGCGGCACGGAGAGGCGATAGACAATGCCAAGCACGTCCTTGATCCGAAAGGGGACCCAGAGAATCATTTGACGGAAAAGGGCAAGAAAGAGGCGGCCGATGCCGCACAGGGCCTGAAGGGGAAGAACATTGACCTCATCCTCGCATCGCCCTTCATCCGGACGAGGGAGACCGCCGAAATAGTGAGGAAGGAGCTCGGGCTCCCGGAGGAGGCGCTTATAATCGAGGAACGCCTGCACGAGTTCAACGAAGGCGACGATACCCTGGTGCGCAGGCGCATCGGCGAATGCATGTTCGACCTCGAGAGGAGCCAGGCGGGGAAAAATATTATGATCATCTCCCACGGCAACCCGCTGTGGGTGCTCGAGCGGATGGCCGCGCTCCAGGTGAGCGACAACTTTACCGAATACGAGATGTTCCGCACGGCGGAAGTGAAGAAGATCGATTTTGCGCCGTTCCCGCACAACGACAACTTCGAGCTCGACCTTCACCGCCCCTATGTTGATGACATAGGGCTTGAAAAGGATGGCGAGGAATACAGGAGGGTGAAGGAAGTGATGGACGTATGGTTCGACTCCGGCTCGATGCCCTTCGCCCAGGATCCGAAGCGTATTCTCTACCCGGCGGATTTCATCTCGGAGGCCATCGACCAGACGCGAGGCTGGTTCTACACCCTCCACGCCATCGGAGTACTGATGGGGAAGGGCCGCGCGTACAAGAACGTCATCTGCCTCGGCCACATCCTCGACAAGGAGGGCAAGAAGATGAGCAAATCCGTCGGGAATGTCGTGAACCCATGGGAGATGATAGACAAGTACGGCGTCGACGCGCTCCGCCTGTGGATGTACTCGGTCAACCAGCCAGGGGATTCGAAGAACTTCGACGAGCGCACGGTCGACGAGATCCAGAAGCGTGTCTTCAACCTGCTCGATAACGTCTATTCCTTCTACGAACTCTACCGGGATAAAGGACTCGAAGCCGGGGGCGTACCAGATTCCACGAACGCGCTTGATCGCTGGATTATCGCCACATCGGACAAGCTCTCGGAGGAAATGACGGGAAAGCTCGACAGCTACAAGCTCATGGAGCCGGTGCGCATGCTCCGCGAGTTTGTCGGCGAACTTTCGACCTGGTACCTGCGCCGCTCGCGTGACCGGATCAAGGATGGCGATCAGGAAGCAAAGCGCACGCTCTATTTCGTCTTGAAGCGCCTCGCCACGCTCATGGCGCCGTTTGCCCCGTTTGCCGCCGAGGATCTGTATCGGAAGCTTAGGAATGACGATGATCCCGCAAGCGTACACCTCGCCGACTGGCCGGAGGCGAAGAAGTCTTTCCTGGGAGGAATCTTTGGCAAGAAGGATAAAATACTCGAAGAAATGGAAGAAACAAGAAGAATCGTCTCGCTCGCGCTCGAACTCCGGAACAAAGCAAGCATCAAGGTGCGCCAGCCGCTCGCGAAACTGGAAATCAAGGAGGCGCTTCCTCCCGAATACCTGGAGATAGTCAAAGACGAGTTGAATGTGAAGGAAATCCTCGTGAATGCCGCGATTACGGAGGAAGTCGCTCTCGATACGACTCTCACGCCGGAGCTTGTCGAAGAGGGCAAGGTCCGCGACGCGATCCGTGCCGTGCAGGAGTGGCGGAAGGAGCAGGGTTTGAAGCCGGGCGAGCGGGCAGAGTACCCGACGAATGACGAATTTTTCCACGCCCATAAGGAAGAGATAGGGAAGGC
>JAIFWR010000007.1 GCA_019661805.1 Candidatus Parcubacteria bacterium | reverse complement strand
TTCTCCGCGGAGAGATCGACGCCGTCTCGATCGGAGCAGGGGACTCCCTCATGTATGTCGTGAAGGATTCGAACGCTGTCGTCTCTTCCAAATTTAACGGCGATGCGGTGAAAACTTTGTGGAGCGGGCCCTTCACCGCTTGGCGCACGGGGAGGCTCGGCTCGGGCACGCTTGTCTTCACCAAGCCTTCGGCCACGCTCCCGGGCTACGCCTATAGTCTTGCCTCCGGCGGGCTCACAAAGCTCCTCGGGCCTTTGAACGGCCTTATCGCCACGGCCAATCCGGCGGGGACGTATCTCATTTATTCATACGTGAGCGGCAACGAGGAGCACTTGTTTGCCAAGGAGGTCGGCAAGAGTACTTCGGCCGAGTTCTCGCCCTCGACCTTGGCCGATAAGTGCGCCGGGAGCGTTAAGGAAAAAGGGATATTTTTCTGTGGCGCGCCTTCGGGCGGCGTCTCGGGTGCCGAACCGGACGGGTGGTATCAAGGCAAGACCCATTTCTCGGACTCCGTTTGGCGCTTCGACGCCCTGACCCAATCGGCCACGCTCCTCGCGGATCCCGAGGAGGGCTTCGGCGTCTCCCTCGACGTCTCGCTCCCCCAGCTCTCCCCGGATGAGAAGTATTTCGTCTTCGTCAATAAAAGCGACCTCTCGCTCTGGGCCCTTTCCTTACGCTAAGCCCTCCTTCTTCCTCACCGCAAGCTCCTGGCCGATGGTAAAGAGGTTCGTCGTGAGCCAGTAAAGCGCGATGACCGCGGAGACTTTGTATGAAATGAAGAAGACCATCACGGGAAAGAAGTATTTCATCTGGCCCTGCATGCTCTTGGTGAGATTGTCCCCGAAGGAGGGGTTCTTTACGGCCGGCTGGGGCTTCATCGAGAACTTGAGCTGGAAGTAGGTCGAGAGGGCGGCAAGGAGGGCGAGGAGGGCGCTCTTGCCCGAGACGTCGAGGATGCCGAGGAAGAGCGTGTTGATGTGCGCAGGCTCCTTGACGAACGAGTAGAGGAGGTCGGCCCTCACCTCCGAGAAGTGGAGGAAGATCCGGTAGAGCGCGAAGATAAGGGGGATTTGGATCAGGATCATGATGATGCCGGAGAAGGGGTTGATCTTCTTCTCCCGGTAAAGCGCGAGCGTTGCTGCCGCCTGGGCCTCGGCATTCCCCTTATGCTTCTCCTTGATCCTCTC
Source organism: Candidatus Parcubacteria bacterium (assembly GCA_019661805.1). Taxonomy (GTDB): domain Bacteria; phylum Patescibacteriota; class Minisyncoccia; order Phycocordibacterales; family Zambryskibacteraceae; genus UBA5004. Next base: position 7,974 of record JAIFWR010000007.1, on the reverse strand, counting down.
GATCTCGGGAGCGATCTCGCTCATCCGCATTTGGGTGACGACCGCCTTCCGCGAGAGGGGGTAGAGGGCGAGCCTTACGAGCGCCGTTAGGATGATGACGACCAGCCCCGCGTCCGCCCACGGCAGGATGCGGAAGAGGAGGATGAGGGCGTTATAGAGGGGATCGAAGAAGAAGGTGTGGTAGAGGAAGGACATCGGGTCAATTCTAGCCAATTTTAAGGAGTTCGGCGAGTTCGCGCTCCAAGGCTTCTCCCTTGACCTCCTCGGCGCCCGCCCGGGCAATAAACATATATGTCGCCGGTTTGAGCTTGCGTGCCAGAGGCCGGAAGGCGGCCCTCACCCGGCGCTTGATGAGATTTCGGGTTACGGCCTTTTTGGCCACCTTTTTGGAGACGGAGATGATCAGTTTTGCCTCATTTCCGAGAGAAGTCCGGAGCGAAAAGTGCGTCATCTAGAGCCCGAGGCGCTTGCGGCCTTTCCTTCGGCGGGACTGGAGGGTGCGCCTGCCCGTCGAGCTCTTGGAACGGGAGAGGAAGCCGTGGGCCCTGGCTCGCTTGCGCTTTTTCGGTTGGTATGTCCTGGACATTCGTATTAACAGGTTATGAACACAATATACACACTTCCGGGCCGATTTTCAAGTTTCCGGGCGGCGCGCAAACAAGATACTATGTACCCCATAACATTCGATGATGGACTACAAGCAACTCTGGCAGAGCGTTCTCGTCGAAATGGAACTGGGCGTCTCCAAGGCAAATTTCACCACCTGGTTCAAGGACACCCGGATCGTCAAGGAGGACGGTGGGGTAGTCGTCCTCTCGGTGCCAAACGCCTTCGTGAAGGAATGGCTCCTCACCAAGTACCACAATTCCATCCTCCGGAGCCTCCGGAACATCGAGAACTCGATCCACGCCGTCGAGTACGTCGTCAACAAGGAGGAAGCGAGGAGGAAGGAGGAGAAGCCTACCCGGCTCGAGGGCGCGACAAGGGAGCTTCCGCTCTCCGAGATCGCCGTCAACAAGGAGGACAACTTGAACCCCCGCTACACCTTCGAGAACTTCGTTATCGGCCCCTTCAACGAACTCGCCCACGCAGCGGCGCGAGCCGTTATCAATAAGCCCGGCATCATGTACAACCCACTCTTCATCTATGGGAGTACCGGCCACGGCAAAACCCACCTCATCCAGGCGATCGGGAACCACATCAAGGCGGCCAGTCCGGGCAAGAAGGTCTACTATATGACCTCCGAGCACTTCGGGCAGGACTTCATGAATGCCCTCTCGAGCCAGAAAATCCACATTTTCAAGGAAAAGTACCGCAAATACGACGTTCTCATCGTCGACGACATCCAGTTCTTCTCCGAGAAGCAGAAGATCCAAGAAGAGCTCTTCCACCTCTTCAACACCCTTTACGATAACAACCGCCAGATCATCTTCTCCTCCGACAAGCATCCACACTTCATCACCGGCCTCGAAGACAGGCTTAAGAGCCGGATGGCCGCCGGCATGACGGTCGACATCCCGGCGCCGGACAAGGAGAGTCGGATCGCGATCATTTCCGCCAAGGCGAGGCAGATGGGCGTGCCCCTCTCGGCCGAGATCATCGACTACCTCGCCCAGAACGTGGCGGGGAACATCAGGGAACTCGAGGGTGTCGTCAACACGCTTCTCTGCCAGGTCGAGCTCAAGGGCAAGGAGCCAACGCTCCTCGACGTGAGAAACTACATCAAGACCAGCGTGAAGCCGAAGAAGGCCGTCGCGGTCAAGGATGTGGTCAAGATCATCGCCGACTTCTACAACGTGAAGGAGGAGAGCATCTACGAGAAGACGCGCCATAAGGAGGTCATCAAGCCGCGCCAGGTGATCATGTACCTCCTCCGCGAGGACTTCAACATCTCGTATCCTTCGATCGGGCAGAAGCTGGGCGGCCGTGACCACACCACCGTCATCCATTCCTGCGAGAAGATGAAGAACGATATCAAGGAGGATCAGACGTTGATCGAGGAAATTGAGCAGATTAGGGGCCTCCTTGCTGTCTAACAACCCTGTCGATACTATGTGGAAAAATTCCTCAAAGAATGTTAATAAGTGGGTGGAAGGCGGGATAAGACGTGCGAGTGCCCGATTCCTTACCCACTTCGTCCCTGGCTATCCCCGCCCAATTGGCGGCAATATCCCTAAAAACCCTTATTCCGTAACCCTTTCCGGCTTATCCCCCTATCCCCAGGACTAATAATAGTAATAAGTATTTATATATGAAAATAGAATGTGTTAAGGAACAACTCGAGGAAGCCCTGGGAAAGGCGGATAAGATCGCGGGTAAGAACTCATCACTCCCGATCCTCTCCGGATTCCTTCTTGAGGCGGAAGGGAGTTCGCTCATCGTCAAATCGACGAACCTCGACATCGGCCTCTCCGTCACCATCCCCGTCAAAGTGACAGAGCCGGGCAAGGTTGCAGTGCCTGCTCATGTGACCTCGGCCTTCATCTCCTCGCTCATGAAGGATCGGACGATCAGCTTTGCCACCAAGGACCAGGTTTTGGAGATCAAGACAGCCTCGACGAAGACCTCCATCAAGACGCTTCCCGCCGACGAGTTCCCAGTCATTCCGGAAATCTCCGAGGACAGCGCCTTCTCGATGCCGGTGAGGGACTTCATCTTCGGCATCCGCTCAGTCATCTACGCCGCCGCGACGGGGAGCATCAAGCCGGAACTTTCCTCAATTGCCGTCATCCACGAAGGAGATTTCCTCGTCTTTGCCGCGACAGACTCCTTCCGCCTTGCTGAGAAGAAGATTAGGATCAAGAAGATGCCCCACTTCAAGCAGATCCTCATCCCGCAGAAGAATGCGCTTGAGATCGTGAAGATCTTCGACCGGGGCGAGGAGGAGATGGATATTTCCATTTCCGAGCACCAGATCGCGCTCCGCTCCGGGGGCATCTACCTCACCTCAAGGATCATCGAAGGAACGTTCCCGGATTACCGCCAGATCATCCCGAAGGAGAAGACCTCGACCGTGACGCTCCTAAAGCAGGACCTCGTCAATTCGCTTAGAACCTCACTCATTTTCTCGGACTCCTTCAACCAGCTCACCTTGAGGCTCTCGCCGGAGGAGAAGACCTTCGAGATCGAGTCGAAGAACTCAACCATCGGAGAGAATGTCCACAAGGTCGACGCCGTAGTCGAGGGCAAGGGACTTTCGATTAACGTCAACCACCGCTACTTCACCGACTGCTTCCAGTCCGTCACCACAGACAGCCTCTCCTTGGCCTTTACCGGCCCCGCCAAGCCCATCGTCATCACCGGGGTGGGGGACGCGAGCTTCCTCTACCTCGTCATGCCGATGAACCAGTCCTAACGGCTACAAGAGCCACCAGAGATGAAGAATCTTCTCACGCTCCTCGGAAGGTTTACCAAGTCGCTCAACAAAGACGGCTTGACGAAGGGGAAGGTGGCGGAAACCGTCCTCCATACGACCGGTGTCAAGCTTTCCCCGGACGTCATTTCCATAAAGGAGGGGGTGCTCACGATCCAGGCCTCCCCGGCCGCCAAGAACGAGATGAGGCTCAAGGAGGAGAAGATCAAAGAGGCCCTGCGGGGCCTCCACAACATCCGCGTCTCGCGGATCATCTATACATAATTAGAACGGGAGCGGCACGAAGCCCGCTCCGGCAGCTGCGGGCGCTACTTGCTGTACGGCAGGGATGCCCGCGACAGGAGCAGGCGAGCTGGCGAGCGCCCAGCGGCGCACGGCGTACTCCCAGTTGTTGAACTGCGGGTCGCGGCCGGGATTGCTCGGCATAGGGCCCCTCGGGTTGTCCTTGTCGAGTGAGTAGAGGATCGAGTGCGGCTCGGCCGCCACTTCGCCGCGGAGGACGGGCTTCAAGGTCGCCGGATCCTCGGGCTCGGGCGCCACGAAGGACTCCGCGGGCAGGTTTGGCAGGACCTTGTCCATCATCTCCCGCCACAAGGGCGAGACGATAAGGCCGGCAACCTTCTTCTCCATCGGGGAGTTGTCGTTGTTGCCTGTCCAGGCGCCGATGACGAGGTTCGGCGCATAGCCGATGATCCAGGCGTCGCGGTAGTCGTTTGAGGTACCGGTCTTTACCGCCACGTCGCGGTCAGGGACGTAGAGGGGCGAGTTAGGGCCGTAGCCGGGCGTCCTCGCCACGTTGTCGGAGAGGATCGAGTTCATGATCCGCGCCGTCTGCTCGGGGAGGACGCGCTCGGGGGAGGGCGAGCTCTTGTCGATGGTATTGCCGTATGCGTCCTCTATCGAGAGGACGGAGACGTACGGGTTTCTCATCCCGTCATTGGCGAAGACGCCATAGGCAGAGACCATGTCGAGGAGTGAGACCGCGCCGCCTCCGAGGACGAGGGAAAGGCCGTAGGTATTCTTCTCCGTCAGGCTCTGGATGCCCATCGCGGTGGCGAGCTTGACCGAGTTATCGACGCCCGCGAGATAGCTTGCCTCGACGGCTGGCAGGTTGATCGACTGGGCGAGTGCGTTCCTAATCGTCATCGGTCCCCTAAACTTCTCATCGTAGTTTCCCGGCGCGTAGCAGTCGTCGTGCGTCGTGAGGTCGTCGGGCGCGCAAGAGGGGTTGAACTGGATCGGCACGTCGTAGAGCACCGTCGAGTCGGTGAATCCCCGGTTGAAGAGGACCGAGTAGACGAAGGGCTTGAAGGTCGACCCCGGCTGGCGGTGGCTTGTCGCGGCGTTGAAGTTTCCCCCGATTTCCTTGTCGAAGTAGTTCCTCGAGCCCGTCATGGCAAGGATCTCGCCTGTCTTCGGGTCGATCGCGACGATGGCGTTGTTGTTGGCGTTGAAGGTCTTTTGGTTGATCGCGCCGTACTTTGCGGCGGAGGCCTCGGCACCCTGCTGTATCTTGTAGTCGAGCGAGGTGATGACCTTCCAGCCGCCGTTCTGGACCGCGTCCTCGCCATACTTCTTGACCAGCTCGTCGATGACGAAGAAGACGAAGTGCGGCGCCTTGATCGACCCCGTGTTCTCGCGCGGCTTGAAGGAGACCTTCTCGGCCATACCCTTCTCCTCCTCGGCTTGGGTAATGAAGCCGTTCTTGAGCATCTCCCTTAGGACGAGGTTCTTCCTCGCCTCGAGGTCCTCGAGGTGTGTGCCGTAGGGCGAGTAATGGGTGGGCGCCTGGGGGATGGCCGCGAGGTAGGCCGACTCCGCGAGCGTTAGGTCGGCAGCCTTCGTGCCAAAGAAGCGTTGGGAAGCCTCCTCGATGCCGTAGACGTTCCCGCCGTAAGGGATCTCGTTGAGGTAGAGCGAAAGGATCTCCTCCTTGGTGAGGACCTTCTCGAGCTTCAAGGCGAGGATGAGCTCCTTCAGCTTCCTCGTCGGGCTCTTGTCATTGGTGAGGATCGAGTTCTTGACCACCTGCTGGGTGATCGTCGAGCCGCCCTGGCTGAAGGAGAGCGTCGTGAGATTGACCCACACCGCCCGGAGGAAGGAGGTGAAGTCGAAGCCGTTGTGATGGTAGAAGTCCTTGTCCTCGATCGCGATGGCGGCATTCTTGGCGTAGTCCGAGACCTGGTCGATCGGCACCTCGTCCCTCCTCACGTCCTGGGAGAAGTCGTACAAGAGAATTTCGCCCGTCCGGTCGTAGATCTTGGTGGACTGGTCGACCTTCCTCTCCTGGATACTTTCGAGGGCGGGGATCCGGAGCGAGGCGACCCAGAGGATGACGAGCCCGCAGGCAAAGAGCCCCACCGCCGAGATCGCCAAAAAGTGGTTTGATTGGGCCAATTTCTGGCGCAATTTCCTCATCAGATTCTCTATTTTACCATATTTCATTTTGCTCTCCGAACGTGCTAAATTGTTCTCATGGATAAAGACGTAGAAGAACTACTTTCGCGGGGCGTGACTGAAATAATCGGGAAAGAGAATCTTCAGAAAAAACTCGCTGCGGGAGAAAAGCTCCGAATTAAATTAGGCATTGACCCCACGTCGCCGAATCTTCATCTTGGCCGGAGCATTCCGCTTCTCAAGCTCCGAGACTTCCAAAAGCTCGGCCATCAGGCCGTGCTCATCCTCGGGGATTTCACTACCGTCATTGGCGACACGTCCGACAAAGATTCGGAGCGCCCTATGATGACACGCGAAGCCGTGGAAGAAAACAAGAAGACGTATTTCGAGCAGGCGGGAAAGATCATCGATCTCGACAAGACCGAGCTCCGCTACAACAGCGAATGGCTTGAACCTCTCTCATATCGGGAGTTGGGAGAGCAGGCGGATCAGTTTAGCGTAGCCGACTTCATCGCTCGCGACAATATTAAAAAGCGTCTCGATGCTGGCAAGCGCGTGTCTTTGCGTGAAGTGCTCTATCCTCTTATGCAAGGGTACGATTCTGTGGCGGTAAAGGCCAATGTGGAGCTGGGCGGAAGCGATCAGCGATTTAATCTCCTCGCGGGCCGCACGCTCCAGGAGAAGTACGGACAAGAGCCGCAATCTATCGTCATGGGACCCTTAATTGAGGGTACGGATGGCCGCAAAATGAGTTCGTCCTGGGGTAATGTCATTACTCTCACCGATAATCCAGAGGATATGTTCGGCAAGATTATGTCTCTCCGAGACGAACTCGTATCGCGCTACCTTGAACTCTGCACCAGAATTCCTTTACATGAAGTGGAAGAAATCGGGAAAGGTCACCCCAAGGATGCCAAGATGAAACTTGCCTTCGAGATTACGAACATGTATCACGGTGCCGAGGCAGCGAAGAAAGCCAAGGATAATTTTGAAAACGCCTTCTCGAAAGGCGGCGTGCCGGAGGACGTGCGGACGGTGAAGGCGGGGAAGGATGCGGAGCTTGTGGACATCCTCATTGAGGAGGGAGTCATCTCATCGAAGTCCGAGTTCACCCGCCTCAACAAGGAGGGCGCCATCAGGGAAATGGAAAACGGCGTCTACCGCGTGGGCAAACACCGTTTCATCAGGATCGAGCGCGAGTAGCCTACTGCTCGTCGACGTCGTCGAAGGGCTCCTCCTCGTCGCCAAGTTCCTCGTCCTCGAGGTCCTCAAGGCTCTCGGTCTCCTCGTCGAGGAGATCCTTTTTCTTCTTCTCCTCGCCGGGCTCGAGGTCCGCTTCCTCCTCCTCGCCCTCTACCGGCCCCTCATGCACTATTTCGTCGTCGTTCATTTCAAATTCTTTATTTCTAATTTTCGAATGCCCTTATTTTTATCAGATAGCCCTCCCCGTCGCAAGGTGCGTTATCCCCACGGCAATGGCGTCGATCTCGTCGTCGAGCTTTTTCGCGCCGTCGGGCATCTTCACGAGCTTCCGAACCATGCCCTCGACCGCCACCTTGTCCGCCTTGCCGTAGCCGGTCACCGCAATCTTGACGTCTTGCGGAGAATATTCATACACCGGAAGTCCGGCTTGGGCGGCTTCAAAGATAATGACGCCCCGCGCCTCGGCGACCTTCAAGGCCGAGGTCGCATTCTGGTTGAAGAAGAGCTTCTCGATCGCGAGCTCCTTCGGTTTCCATTCTAGAATTATTTCCTCAAGACGCGTGCCGAGCGCGAGGAGTCGCTTGTCGTGAGCATCCTTCTTTAAAGTCGTGATGCACTCGGAATAGAGGAGGGTCTCTGCGGTGCCCGTGCCCTCAAGCACTGCCACGCCGATGCGGTCGAAGCCGGGGTCAATGCCGATGACCCTATTCGGCATTGGTGTAGACGTCCTGGACTTCATCGTTGTCTTCGAGTGCCTCGATCAGCTTCTCCAAGGCTTGGCCGTCGGCTTCCGAAAGAGGCACCGTCATGGTCGGCTTCCACTCCATACCTTCCTTGGCGAATGCCCAGGCAGCCGAACCTGGCGCGGCAAGCGAGAAGCCGTGCTCGGAGAGGATGAACTTCACCTCCTGGGCGGCCTTGTTCCGGTTTGCCGTAAGCGCCTCGATGACGAGGGCCGAGCCGCCCGGGCCGTAGGCCTCGTAGGTGATCGCCTCCATCTG
>JAIFWR010000006.1 GCA_019661805.1 Candidatus Parcubacteria bacterium | reverse complement strand
TAGGAAGTCTGCCCAATCCATCTCCCGCTTCCCCGCGGGGATGACCTTCGTCGGGACGAATTTTCCTTCCTCCACTTTCGCCTCCTTTACCACGCCGCGGACCTCGCTGCCCGCCTTCCGCTTGAAAAATAGGTGCGCGCCCGGCCAGGTGCTATAGGCGAGGACCTTTCGAAGATTCTCCTCTGGAGAATCTTCAAGGTTCAAGAGCCCGTCCTCCTTTTTGATCAGCTTTATATACGTCGCTTTCGAGTCATCTTGGGAGACTTCCTGAATTTCGCCCCGGATCCATTGCGGCAGGATACCCGCGAGTATCCTGCCGCCTGCGCGACCAAGCTTCTCTTCCACCGTGGCGTAATGGTCTGGCCAGGGCCTTATCGCTACCGCCTCTTGTGCCACGACAGGTCCGTGGTCGATCTTCTCGTCCATTCTTATAATAGTGACGCCCGGAGAGCCTTTGCCGAGAATCGTTCCCTGGATCGGTGCCGGGCCGCGGAGCTTAGGGAGGAGCGAGGGGTGCACGTTCAAGGTCTTACGCTTCGTCATCTCGATGAGTTCCTTCGGCAGAATCTTCCCGAACGACGCGACGATGAAGACATCCGCGTTCAAGGCGCGCAACTTATCCATGGGCAGGTCCTCGCGCGCGGAGGTGATGTTCAACAAGGGAGAGAAGCCCGCCTTTCCGAGCTCGTCCAATACGTAAAAGGAAAATCGCGAGCTTCCGAAGAACGCGAATGTGACCTTATCCCTGTTCATGTGACTCGGGAGGGAGATCCCGCACATTCTCGGCCTTATCGATAAAAAGGATGCCATCGAGGTGATCCACTTCGTGTTGGAAGATTTGCGCGAGGAGTCCCGAAGCGCCGATAGTGATCGGCTGGCCATCTTCGCTCAAAGCTTTGAGCGTCACCCGTTCGTGGCGCAGGACTTCGCCGTAGAGCCATCGCACGGAGAGACATCCTTCCTCGACGGTGTGCATCTTCCTGCCGCGCCTGACAATGTCGGGGTTGATGAATACCGCATCTTCCGGATAGCGCTTGAGGATGCCGCCTTTGACGAGGAATATGCGCAAGCTCTTTCCGATCTGCGGCGCGGCAATAGCCACGCCGTCATCCTCCTGATGGACGGCTTTCTTCATTGAGGCGATTATCTTTGCAAGTTCCGCCGAGCCTACCTCACTCGTAGAGACTAGACGGGCCTTGGTGCGGAGAATGGGCGCCTCGCGGCCGACGATGAGTTCTTCTTTCATAAGATGCTCTCGGGGTCTACTTTAATGGAAAAGGCGGGTCCGAGCAAAGCGAGTTCCCGCGCGATCTCGGGGTCGGGCCAGGCCGCGCGCGGCACGCGGAGGATCACCGAGCCCTTGTAGGCGTCTGGGCTCCACTTGGCGAGGCGCTCGCGGAGCCCTCCCGCCTCCGCCGGATCCTGCGCTGCGATCTTGACGAAGACCGAGAAGGGCGGGTACAGGAGCGCCTCGCGGTCGGCGATCTCGGCCTGGTAGAAGTCGATGATATTTCCCTGCGCGGCCCAGGCGAGAACCTGGTTCCCCGAAGTGCCGCGCCGTGTCTGGATGAGGACCTCGCTTGCGGCCGTCTCGCGGAGCCTGCTCATGAGGTAGAAGATGCGCTCGTTCGCGTGGAAGTCCGGGACGGAGAAGAGCGCGTCCACCGAGACGGCCGCGGCATAGGGCACCTTGCCGAGGTGGAAGAAGGCGAGCTCCGTCCCGACGAGGATCCCGCCCTTCTTCTCGAACCTCTCCGCGATCGCGCGGGCCTTGGCGTCGCTCGGAGCGTGGTCCTTGTCGAGGATTGCGACCTCTGCGGCAGGCCAGAGCGCCCTGGCCTGCCGCGCGATCTCCTCGGTGCCGATGCCGAGCGGCACGAGCCGCCAGCCGCCGCAGATGCCGCACGCCACGAGGCTCTCGCGCGTCGCGCCGCAGGCGTGGCAGGCATAAATAGTCGCATCGTCTTTCCTATGGAGCACCACCGGCGCGCCGCAGTTCTTGCACGGGAGGACGGCGCCACAGTCGCCGCAGACGGTGGTTGGCGCGAGGCCCTTGCGGACACCGAAAAGGAATACGGGAGCCTTTTCGTCGAGCGCCTTCGCGATCATCTCCTTCAGCTCCTTGGAAAATATCTCGAACCGGCCCTCGCCGTCCTGCCTGATGGAGGCATCCACGATCCGCGCCGGGGCGGCGGGCAGGCGCCAGCGGACGAGTGACATTTCCCCGAACTCGCCGGCCCTTTCCCGCCACAAGGTCTCGACGGGGAGCACCGCGTCGCCCATGACGAGCTTCCATTCGCGGCGCTTGGCAAGCTTCTCGGCGAGAAAGCGCAGATCGATGTAGGGCCGGGAGAGCGTCCGGTAAGCGCGCGAGTTCGCCCGCTCGACGATGAGCGTGTCCACGTCGGCACGGGGGAAGAAGAGCCCTGCCGGCGTCGTGATGAAAAGCACGGGGTGAGGCTCGCCAAGGGCCTTCTGCCACGCGCGGGCCGCTTCGGCCGGCCGCTCCTCGAGGGTGAAGGCGTGGACGAACTCGGCGATGCCGGTAGAGAGTTCGCTTTTCGCCTTCTCAACATCGAGGTGCGTCGGGACGACGAGGATGGCGGAGGCGTCGCGGGCGAAGGAGGAGCGCACGAGCGCGCGGTACTGGCCGAAGCGCTCCTCGCCCTCCATCTGGAGGAGGATGGTCTCCCTGCTCGCGCTCTCAAGCGAGCGCCTCTTTCCCGCGTCCTCGGGCTTGAGGAAGGTCTCTGGATCCTGGCGCATGAGCGCAGGCAAAAGGGAGGTGGCGAGCACTCCGAGCGGCGCCGCATAGTGGCTCGCTACGTCTTTGAGCGCTTCGAGCGCGGCGGCCGCGAGGGAGGCCTCGAGGATGTCGGACTTACGGATTTTCCTCAAGGCGAAGAGCGCTTTCCGAATCTCAGCTTTGGCGCTCCGTACGCCCTTTGACGAAAGGACGAGGGCGGGGGAGAGCCTGTTCCTGACGGGGACGTTCACGAGTGAGCCGGGCGCGAGCCGCGTGCCGGAGAAGTAGGAGAGAGGGCCCTGAAAGGGCAATTTGGCGAGGAGGACGGCTTCGACAAGGTAGGATTTCTCCGCCATTTTCCCGTCTTTCCCTTTCATGCCGTTATAGTATCATTGTGTAAATCTTATGGCGAAAAAACTCGGCATCGACCTCGGCACGACCAATATCCTCGTTTTCGTCCCGGGCAAGGGGATAGTGCTCAATGAGCCCTCCGTCGTCGCCGTCTCCGACGACAACAGGATCCTCGCCATCGGCACGGACGCGAAGACGATGATCGGCAGGACGCCGGGCGACATCTCCGCCTACCGCCCGATGAAGGACGGCGTCATCGCCGACTACCGCGTGACGGAGGCGATGCTCCGCCACTACATCGACAAGACGCTCGGCAAGTGGAACGTCTTCAAGCCCGACGTGCTCATCTCCGTGCCGGCGGGCGTCACCAGTACCGAGCGGCGCGCGGTCATCGAGGCGGCGGTGAAGGCCGGAGCGCGGAACGCCTACGTGGTCAAGGAGCCGATCCTCGCCGCCATCGGCGCCGGGATCCCGATCCAGGAGGCGGCGGGGCACATGATCGTCGACATCGGCGGCGGCACGACCGACGTGGCCGTCATCTCGCTCGGCGGCATCGTCGCTTCGACTTCCGTGAAGGTAGCGGGCAACAAGCTCGACCTCGCCATCGCCGACTATATGAAGAAGGTCCACAACCTCATCATCGGCGACAAGATGGCGGAAGATGTGAAGATCAAGATCGGCTCGGCCATCCCTCTTGAGGAGGAGCTCTCGATGGACGTGAAGGGCCGCGACTTCGTGCTCGGCCTCCCGCGTACCGTCGAACTCAAGACCAACGAAGTGGTGAAGGCGGTCAACAAAGAGCTCCGCGAGATGATCAAGGCAGTCAAGGATGTCTTGCAAGAAACTCCTCCCGAACTCTCTTCAGACATCATCGACAAGGGTATCATCATGACCGGCGGCTCCTCCCAGCTCCGCCACTTCCCCGAACTCATGCTCCGCCGCACGGGGGTAAAGGCCCAACTCGCCAAGGACGCCTACTTCTGCGTCGCCAAGGGCACCGGCATCGCCCTCGAACATCTGGATACTTATAAGAAGAGCATTATCGCGAAACGCTAGTGGCTCCGATCACGTTTGAAATAGAAAAGGAGATTCCTGGCATGATGGGTCGCGCGGGAAAGATTACGACGCCGCATGGGGTCGTCGAGACGCCAGCATTTGTCGCCGTGGGGACGAAAGCCTCCGTAAAAGCACTCACACCCGAGCAGATACTCGAGACTGGCGCAGAGGTCGTGCTCGCCAATACGTATCACCTCTACCTCGAACCAGGCGATGAGCGGGTCAAGAAGTTCGGCGGCCTGCAGAAGTTCATGAACTGGCACGGCCCGACGATGACGGACTCGGGCGGCTTCCAGGTCTTCTCCCTCGGCGCGGCGTACGGCAAGGAACTCTCGAAGATTACGAAGATCACCGACCCTTCGCAGGTGCTTACCGAGCGCTCGGCAGATGGTGAGACGCCGCGTCTCGCCCAGGTCGGCCAGGACGGCGTCTCCTTCCGCTCCCATCACGATGGCTCGCTCCACTACATCACGCCGGAGAAGAGTATCGACATTCAGCATAACCTTGGTGCCGACATCATTTTCGCATTTGATGAATGCACTTCTCCTACCGAAGATTATCGATATCAGGAAGAAGCGCTTGAGAGAACCCACCGCTGGGCCGAACGCTCACTCGCACACCACCAGAAGCTACAACATCCTCACATACTTGAGAATGTTGGGATGTTGTCGGGGCAGGCTCTGTTTGGAATAGTGCAGGGTGGTCGTGAAGAGAGCTTAAGGAAGCGTTCAGCCGAGTTTATCGGCACACTTGATTTTGATGGTTTTGGCATCGGCGGCTCATTTGCGAAAGAGGATATGGAAACGGCCGTGAAGTGGGTGAATGGAATCCTGCCGAAAGAGAAGCCGCGGCACCTCTTGGGCATTGGCGAGCCGGAAGATTTGTTTATGGGGGTGGAAAATGGCGTTGACCTCTTCGACTGCGTCGCGCCGACGCGGAATGGCCGGGGCGGGACGCTCTATACCTCGCGAGGGAAGATCAATATCAAGAATGGCGAGTTCCGCGAGGATACGGGGCCGGTAGACCTCGAGTGCGGATGCTCGGTATGCCGGAACTACACCCGCGCCTACCTCTGCCACCTCTACCGCGCGCATGAGATGCTCGGCGGGACGCTCGGCTCGATCCATAATCTCTACTTTATTATCAACCTAGTGAAGAGGATGCGCGCCGCGATCCTCGGAGGGACATTCTCGGAGTTCAAGAAGGCATTCCTTGCGAAGTACCGTGCTTAGTGGTACCATTTTTCGCTAGACTTGTTTCCAGGAGGGTACATGGCCGAAGTGTATCGCAAGCGTACGAGATCAAACGTCATCGTCGAACCGTCGGAGTTCACGCGCGGCCGGATTGTCTGGGTAGCGCTCGAAGAAGGCGGCACGCGCCATGAGCACGTCTGCACGGGCAAGGGCACGGAGGTCGTCACGCAGGACGAATTCAAGGCCCATCAAGAACAGCAGGCGGCGGACAATCGGGCTCGCCATCGCCATTCGTGGAGCCGGCGCCCTTCTCAGCGCGAGTGGGGTCTCGGCCTCGGCTGGTAGCCTTCTCTCTTCTCCTCTCGTTTCGAAGGACGGCCCTCCCAGGCCGTCCTTTATTGTTGTATAGTGGTGGTCCTATGGGAACTTTTAAGATTAAAAATGAGTTCAAACCCGCCGGAGATCAGCCCAAGGCGATCAAGGAGCTGGTGGACGGCATCAAAAAGGGCTTGAGACACCAGACGCTTTTGGGCGTGACCGGCTCTGGCAAGACCTTCACCGCGGCCAATGTCATAGAGCAAATAGGCAAACCAACGCTCGTCATCGCACACAATAAGACCTTGGCCGCCCAGCTCGCGCAGGAGTATCGGGAGTTCTTCCCCGACAATGCAGTGCACTACTTCGTCTCCTACTACGACTTCTACCAGCCGGAGGCGTACCTGCCGACGACCGACACCTACATCGAGAAGGAGGCGATGATCAACGAGGAGATCGAGCGCCTGCGCCACGCCTCGACCCAGGCCTTGCTCACCAGGAAGGATGTCATCATCGTCGCTTCCGTCTCCTGCATCTATGGCCTCGGTAACCCGGAGGAGTACGAGAAGGTCAACCTGAAGATTAAGAAGGGCGACACCCGCGCCCGGGCCGAGCTCATCCGCGACTTCATCGACATCCACTATACGCGCACCAACGGCGACCTCAAGCCGGGCATGTTCCGCGCCTTGGGCAATGCGGTCGAAGTGATGCCCATCTCCGAGCGTGTCGTCTACCGCCTCGAGCTTGAAGGGACGAAGATCGTGCGGATAGCGAGGATAGATGCCGTCAGCCGCTCTATCATCAGCGAGCCGGAGGTCTTCTTCCTCTTTCCCGCCAAGCACTTCATCACCGCAGACGACGCCACCAAGCGGGCGCTCGAGAGCATCAAGAGCGAGCTCGAGGACAGGCTCGAGGAACTCAAGGCCGAAGGAAAGCTCCTGGAAGTCGAGCGCCTCAAGCGTCGCACGAGCTACGACCTCGCCATGATCCGCGAGGTGGGCTACACCAACGGCATCGAGAACTACTCGAGGCACTTCACCGGGAAGAAGCCCGGCGAGGCGCCCTTTACCTTGCTCGACTACTTCCCCAAGAAGCCCGACGGCTCGCCCCACTTCCTCACGATCATCGACGAGAGCCACGTCACCGTCCCGCAGATCGGCGGTATGTATGCGGGCGACAAGTCGAGGAAGGATACGCTTGTCGAGCACGGTTTCCGCCTGCCGTCCGCCCGCGACAATCGCCCGCTCAAGTTCGACGAGTTCGAGAAGCGAATCGGCCAGGTTATCTATACCTCCGCGACGCCGGCCAAGTATGAGAAAGAGCATAGCGAAAGGACGGTCGAGCAGATTATCCGCCCGACGGGGCTGATTGATCCGGAAGTAGTTGTGCGCCCTATTCAAGAAAAAGGTTCATACAAAGGCCAGATCATGGACTTCATCAGCGAGGCCGAGAAGGCTATTGCCAAAGGCGGCCGCGTGATCGCGACCACGCTTACCAAGAAGATGGCGGAGGACTTGAGCGAATACCTGAAGGAGAAGAAGATCAAGGCAGAATACTTGCACAGCGATATTAAAACTATTCAAAGAATTGAGATCTTGACCTCGCTCCGCCGCGGGGAGTTCGATGTCATCGTGGGAGTGAATCTCCTCCGAGAGGGGATCGACCTGCCGGAAGTGACGCTCATCGGCATCTTGGATGCAGACAAGGAGGGTTTTCTCCGCTCGGAGACCTCGCTCGTCCAGATCATCGGCCGCGCAGCGAGGAATGTGGAGGGCCGGGTTATCTTGTATGCCGACACGATGACGGGCTCCATGACCTACGCTATCTCGGAGACTGCGCGCCGCAGGAAAATCCAATCTGAATACAATACGAAGCACGGCATCACGCCGAAGACGATCATCAAGGCGATCAAGGACATCACCGACACGCTCGAGCGCGAGCATCACCACGCCGTCGATCTTCTCCTTGAGACAGATGAGAAGCTTTTCAAAAAAGCGCCCAAGAAACTGATCAAAGCGAAGATGAAGGAGATGGAAGAAGCGGTCAAGAACCTCGACTTCGAAACGGCCGCCATTTTGCGAGACGAAATCCGGGCGCTCGAAGCGAAGTTGCCGAAAGAGAAATAACATTTAATATGTATATCGGAAGGTGATTTCATGCTAGAAATCAATGGGAAAACTCCTCTGGAGTGGCATAAGGAGGTTTTGCGACTCGCAAAGTCTCTCTGCCGAGATCTTCAACATGACCCACTTCTTGGGCCGCCGTGCCAGCATTGCATCACCGACGCCCAACAGGGGTTGGAGCAACTGAGGTGGAGTTTTAAGAATTCTTGAATCTCCTCGCTTCGTTGTAGGGAAACTCGAACGGCGGCCGCAATGCGGCCGCCGTTAACAGATGAAATAGCCCGCGGAAAATGTCACGAGCCCGGCCCGCGTTCTTACTTTGAGGATCGGCAGGCCGTCAGTATCCCGTCGGTGAAGGTCGTGCTCGTCAGCGTACGCGACGAATTCGACTTCTTCACCGTGCTTTTCTCTCCACAGATTGTAGAGAAGCATGTACCACCCCTCTTCCTCTTCGGGTTCCCGCCAGGTCAGCATATCGCCCGATTTCAGTCTCATATCGGACTCCTTCCGGCCACTAGATTATCCTCGATTTCCTGTGCAGTCAATACTACCTTTTACAATACATTAATATATAATAAATAACATACATGCCGCATGTTTCGAACAATAAATTGGAAGAGGAAGAAAGGAAGGCCCTCTACCGCGAATTCATGAGGTCGCTCGAAAAGGCTTTCGACGCAGGGAAGGGCGGGTCAGCGCTCCAAGAATTCCTTACTTATACCGAACGCGAGATGTTCGCCAAGCGCTTCGCTGTGATCGCGATGCTCGAGAGAGAAGTACCGGTCTCGACTATCGCTCGTTCGCTCAAGATGAGTCCGGCCACAATCGACGCTATGCAGGCGAAGCTCGAAGCAGGGAGATACGGCGAGATTCTCAAGGTGCTGAAAGGCAGAAGCCTCGGGCAGATTATTGATAAGATCAGTAACAACCTCAACACGGCCGGAGGCATGCTCCCGCCGTATATAGGAAGAGGAAGAAAGAAGATGAGGAATTAACCAGGGTCATTTCTCCCTCTTTATTACAATGTATTAATATACTGTAAATTTAATCTATCTGCTTCGAAACGGTGGCTATACTAAGGGACGAAATTAAGGCCCTCGAAAGCAGGTTGACAAAGAAATAAAAAGGAATAATTTTATATCTGCACGACGGCTGGGCCGAAAGGCGATCCAGGTACGGAATGATCCGGAAGACGGACCCGTCATCATGGATTTGTTCCTCTGTTAGTCACAGCAGTTTCGTGGCGAGCCAAGACAGTAAGTGAGTCAAGGCTACGGTCGCTAAGTCCGGCCCTCGTGCACAATTCTCTGCGGAACGCCTCGGCGTTCCGCTTTCGTATCCGTTGTGATACTATGAGCCGGTTGTTATACCCCCTATGGCCCGGCCATGGGGCCAATTTCTTATGAAAAAAGAGCACAAACAGGAGGATAAGATCATCGTTAAAGGCGCGCGGACGCACAACCTTAAGAACATTACGGT
>JAIFWR010000005.1 GCA_019661805.1 Candidatus Parcubacteria bacterium | reverse complement strand
TCGACGAATTTTCCTCCATCAAGGACTTCTCCGAGAAGAAGTTCACCCTCGACTTCGTCTCCTTCGAGCTCGCGGAGCCCAAGATGGACGAGCAGGCCGCCAAGGAGAAGAAGCTCTCCTTCGAGGCGCCCCTCAAGGTCAAGGTAAGGCTGAAGAACCACGTCATGGGCACCGAGAAGGAGCAGGAAATCTTCATGGCCGACCTCCCCGTCATGACTGGCCACGGCACCTTCGTCATCTCCGGCATCGAGCGTGTCATCGTTCCCCAGCTTGCCCGCTCGACCGGCGTCTCCTTCACCTCCCAGGAGCTCAAGGGGAAGAAGACTTTCGGCGCCAAGATCATTCCCGGCCGCGGCGCCTGGATCGAGATCGAGACCGACCTCGACGGGGCCATGTACGTGAGGATTGATAGGAAGAGGAAGTTCCCCGTCACCACCCTCCTGCGCGTCTTCGGCGCGGCCACCAACGAGAAGATCCTCTCCCTCTTCGCGGAGCATCCCGAGACGAAGCGCTTCCTCGACAAGACGCTTGCCAAGGACCACACCACCTCCGTTGATGAGGCGGCGATCGAGATCCACAGGAGGCTTCGCGACGGCGACCTCGCCGCGGCCGAGAACGCCAAGGAGTTCGTCCACTCGATCTTCGACAAGGAGCGCTACGACCTTTCCCGCGTCGGCCGCTTCCGCTTCAACAACCGCTTTGGCGGCAAGGATACGGCCAAGGAGATCGACCGCCGCACCCTCTCGATGGACGACCTTGTCACCATCATTTCCCATATCGCGCATTTGAACGTCATGCCGGGCGCGACGCCGGATGACATCGACCACCTCGGCAGTCGTAGAGTTCGCTTCGTCGGAGAACTCTTCCAGCAGAAGATCCGCGTCGGCATGGCCCAGATCAAGCGAAACATCCAGAACCGGATGTCGACCATCGACACCGACGTGACGCTCCCGGTCCAGTTCATCTCGCCCAAGCCCTTGCAGGCGAGGATCAAGGAGTTCTTTACCACGAACCAACTTTCGCAGTTCATGCAGCAGACCAATGCCCTTGAGGAACTCGAGCACTTGCGCACCGTCTCGGCGCTTGGCCCGGGCGGCCTTTCGCGCTCGCGCGCGGGCTACGAGGTCCGCGACGTGCATCCTTCGCATTACGGCAGGCTCTGCCCGATCCAGACTCCCGAAGGCCCGAACATCGGCCTCATCCTCCGCCTCTCCTCCTACGCCCGGGTCAACGACTTCGGCATGATCGAGACGCCCTATGCCGTCGTCGAGAAGGGGAGGATTACCGGCGAGATCAAGTATTTGAACGCGCTCGAAGAGGAGAACTACAACATCGCCCACGCCGCGACCCCGGTCGAGAACGACCTTATTACGGTCGAGATGGCCGAGGTCCGCTCCAAGGGCACGCCCACGACCGTGCCCAAGTCCCAGGTCCACTTCATCGACGTGGCGACGAACCAGGCCTTCTCGGTTGCTACCTCGATGATCCCGTTCCTGAACCACGACGACGCCAACCGCGCACTGATGGGCTCGAACATGCAGAAGCAGGCGACCCCGTGCATCATCCCCGAGGCGCCGCTCGTCGCGACTGGCATGGAGGAGGTCGCGATCAGAGACACCGGGCGCATCCTCTTTTCCCCCGTTGCTGGCGCCGTTACGAAGGTTGACGCCTCCTCGATCGCCGTCACCGACTCGAAGGGCGCCGAGCACGCCTTCCCGCTCGTGAACTTCTCGATGACAAACGGCTTTACCGCCCACCACCAGCGTCCGGCCGTCAACCTTGGAGACAAGGTCAAGAAGGGCGCCGTCCTCGCCGACACCTCGACCTCGGAAGCGGGCCAGATGGCTATCGGGCAGAACGTGCTCGTCGCCTTCATGAGCTGGTCGGGCGCAAACTACGAGGATGCCATCATCATTTCCGAGCGTCTCGTCGAGAAGTCGAAATTCAGCTCGGTCCACATCGAGGAGTTCTCGATCGCCGTGCGCGACACCAAGCTCGGGCCTGAGATGACGACCTGCGACATCCCGAACGTCGGCGAATCGAAGCTCAAGAACTTGGCCGAGGACGGCATCATCCGCGTTGGCGCGGAGGTCCGCCCTGGCGACATCCTTGTCGGCAAGATCACGCCGAAGGGCGAGAGCCAACTCACTCCCGAAGAGCGCCTTTTGAGGTCCCTCTTCGGCGAGAAGGCTCGCGATGTGAAGGACACTTCGAAGAGGATGGAAGGCGGCAAGAGGGGACGCGTCATTTCCGTCCAGGTCTTCTCCCGCGAGAAGGGCGACAAGCTCGACTCCGGCATCTTGAAGCAGATCCACATCCAGGTCGCCCAGCTCCGGAACGTCTCGGTGGGCGACAAGCTCGCCGGCCGCCACGGCAACAAGGGCGTCATTTCAAAGATCCTCCCCGTCGAGGATATGCCCTACATGGCCGACGGCACTCCCATCGACGTTATCCTCACCCCGCTCGGCGTGCCTTCCCGCATGAACCTGGGCCAGATCCTCGAGATGCACCTCGGTCTTGCGGCGCACAAGCTCAACTACCAGGTTGTCGTCCCTCCGTTTGCGGGCGCTTCCGAAGAGGAGATCAAGAGCGAGCTCGTGAAGGCAGGCGTGTCCGAGACAGGCAAGGTCAAGCTCTTCGACGGCAGGACCGGCGAAGCATTCGACCAAGAGATCGCCATCGGCTACATGTATGTCTTGAAGCTCCATCACATGGTCGAGGACAAGATCCACATGCGCTCGATCGGCCCGTACTCGCTCATTACCCAGCAGCCTTTGGGCGGCAAGGCCCAGAACGGAGGGCAGAGGTTTGGCGAAATGGAAGTGTGGGCGCTCCTCGGCCACGGCGCGGGACACACGCTCCGCGAGATGCTCACCATCAAGTCCGACGACATCCTCGGCCGCTCGGCCGCCTTCGACGCCATCGTCAAGGCTGAGAAGATCCCCGAACCGAACCTGCCCGCGTCCTTCAACGTGCTTTTGAACAATCTCCGCGGCTTGGCGCTCGACGTCGAGCTCAAGAAGGAAAATGTCCCGGTCGCCGAAAGTAAAGCCAAGCTTAATTAATCCCGCCATGCAAAACGCCAAAATCACGGGAGCCCCGGACAACCACTTCGACGCCATCTCGATCAGGCTCGCTTCCCCCGAGAGGATCAAGGAATGGTCCTACGGCGAGGTGACGAAGCCCGAGACGATCAACTACCGCACCCAGCGTTCCGAGAGGAACGGCCTCTTCGACGAGAAGATCTTCGGCCCCGACCGCGACTTCGAATGCTATTGCGGCAAGTACCGGGGCATCCGCTACAAGGGCATCGTCTGCGAGAAGTGCGGCGTCGAGATCACCCGCTCGATCGTCCGCCGCGAGAGGATGGGCCACATCGAGCTTGCGAGCCCTGTCGCCCATATCTGGTTCCTTAAGAACGTACCCTCGAGGATTTCCCTCGTCATGGGCATTCCCGTCGCCGACCTCGAGAAGGTCGTCTATTTCGCGGGCTACATCGTGACCTCGATCAACCAAGCCGAGAAGGAGAAGGTCTTGAAGGACCTCGACTCCGAGTTCAAGGCGAAGTCGAAGTCCCTCCAGGACGACAAGAGTAAGGAAGCCTTAAAGGAGCTCGCTCTCGCGACCAAGAAGGACATCGAGGCGCTCGTGCCCGGCAAGGTCTTGAACGAAGTCGAATACCACCGTTCCTCGCTCAAATACCCGACCGTCTTCGAGGCAGGCATCGGCGCGGAAGCCATTTACAACATCTTGAGGAACACTAACCTCGAGAGCCTCATGAAGGAGCTTGAGGCCGAGCTCGAGCATGTTCCCGCCACCGAAATGGCGCGCTTGAACAAGAGGGTCTCGACTGTCCAGTGGATGATGAACGCGAAACTCCGTCCGGAGTGGATGTTCCTCGTGCGCGTGCCCGTCATCCCGCCTGCCATCCGCCCCATGGTTCCCTTGGATGGCGGCCGCTACGCGACCTCCGACGTCAACGACCTCTACCGCCGCGTCATCAATAGGAACAACCGCTTGAAGAAGCTTAAGGAGATCAATGCTCCGGATGTCATCCTCCGTAACGAGAAGCGCATCCTCCAGGAGGCCGTCGACGCTTTGATCGACAACACCATCCGCCACTCCTCGATCGCCGGCAACCAGAGCCAGCGCCGTCCGTTGAAGTCGTTGTCCGACAACCTCAAGGGCAAGCGCGGCCTCTTCCGCCAGAACCTCCTCGGCAAGCGTGTCGACTACTCCGGCCGCTCCGTGATCGTCGTCGGTCCTGAGCTTAAGCTCCACCAGTGCGGTCTGCCGAAGCACATGGCGCTCGAACTCTTCAAACCCTTTATCATTTCCGAGCTCTTAAAGAGGGAACTCGCGTACAACATTCCTGGCGCGCGCCGTCTTATCGAAGACGCGATCCCGGAAGTCTGGGCCATTCTCGAAGAGGTCATTCGCGGCAAGTACGTGCTCCTGAACCGCGCCCCGACCCTTCACCGCCTCGGTATCCAGGCCTTCCAGCCGATCCTTATCGAAGGCAATGCTATCCAGCTCCACCCGCTCGTCTGTACGGCCTTCAACGCCGACTTCGACGGCGACCAGATGGCTGTCCACGTGCCGCTCTCCGAGGAAGCGCAGGCTGAAGCGCGCCTCATCATGGCTGCCGACAAGAACATCTTGAAGCCGGGTTCCGGCGAGCCGACGCTCATTGCGAAGCTCCTTGACATCGCGCTCGGCACCTTCTGGATGACCCGCATCATTCCGGGCGAGAAGGGCGAAGGCCGCTACTACGCGACTCCGAATTCGGCGATCCTCGCCTACGACTTCGGCGCGGTGTCCTTGCGCGCGAAGATTCACGTGCTCCCCTCTGAGACGGAGCGTTATAACGGTTTCGATGGCAAGCCCTTCGAGACCACTGTTGGCCGCCTTCTCTTCAATGGCGTGCTCCCGAAAGATTATCCGTTCCAGAACCATGAGATGAACCGCGGCAAGATGTCCGAGCTCATCGAGAACTTGATCGAGCGCTACGGGATCGAGAACATTCCCCAGATCATGGACAAGATCAAGACCTTCGGCTTCAAGTACGCCACTATCTCCGGCGTCACGTGGGGGCTGACCGACGTCAAGATCCCCGAGGGCAAGCACTCCATCATCGAGAGGGGCAGGACCCAGGTCCTCGAGGTATTGAACCAGTACCAGGAAGGCCTTCTCTCCGAACAGGAGCGGATCGCCCGCTCGGTCGAGATCTGGCAGAACGTCAAGGGCGAAGTCGAGAAGCTCATCCCGGCGACGCTCGCGACCAAGGACTCCGTCTATGACATGACCTACTCCGGCGCGCGCGGCTCGCTTGGCAACCTAAACCAGATGGCCGGCATGAAGGGCATCATCCAGAACGTCTCGGGCGAGGCGCTCGAGTTCCCGATTACCTCGAACTACAAGGAGGGCCTCACGCCGCTCGAATACTTCATCACCACCCACGGCTCGAGGAAGGGCCTCACCGACACGGCGCTCAACACCGCCAAGGCGGGCTACCTCACGCGCCGCCTCTTCGACGTCGCGCAGGACGAGATCATCTCCGAGGAGGACTGCGGCACCAAGGAGGGCACGATCATTTATAGGAAAACCGCCTCAGGCATCGAGATGCCCTTGTCGAAGAACATCAAGGGCCGCTTCCTCGCCTCCGATCTGGCAGATAAGAACGGCACGGTCCTCTTCAAGCGCGGCCACCTCGTCACCAAGGCTGATGCCGAGACGATCGACAGTGCCGATGTCGAATCCGCGACCGTGAGGAGCTCGCTTGCCTGCAAGTCGATCCACGGCCTCTGCGTGAAGTGCTACGGCACCGACCTCGGCAACAACAAGGTCGTCGAGCTCGGCGAAGCCGTCGGCACCGTGGCCGCCCAGGCGATCGGCGAGCCGGGCACCCAGCTCACCATGAGGACCTTCCACGCCGGAGGCGTGGCTGCCGCGGCGGGCGACATCACGGCCGGCCTCCCGCGCGTCGAGGAGATCTTCGAGAAGCGGAAGCCCAAGAACCCCGCGGCCGTCAGCCACCTTGATGGCCTTATCTCCGACATCAAGGTCATTGGCGGCGACCGCGTCATCACCATCGCGCCTTCCGTGGGCGAGGTGAAGGGCAAGAAGCTCGAGAACGAATACACCGTACCCGTCTCGCGCGCCTCACTCGTGCGCGTCGGCCAGGAGGTGAAAAAGGGCGATATCATGACCGACGGGTCCGCAGACCTCGACGAGCTCTTCCGCTACGCAGGCAGGGACAAGACGGAGAACTACATCATCCACGAGGTCTCGAAGCTCTACGAGCTCCAGGGTGCGGCGGTCTCCCACAAGCACATCGAGCTCATCGTGCGTCAGATGTTCTCGAGGAAAAGGGTCAAGGACGGTGGCGACACCCACTTCACGAGGGGCGATATCGTCGAGGTTTCTGACCTTACCGAGACCAACGATCTCATGAGGGAAAAGGGCCTTGAGGAGGCCAAGGCCGACTCCGTCATCATGGGCATCACCGAAGTCTCGCTCTCGCGCGCGAGCTTCCTCTCCGCGGCCTCCTTCCAGCACACGCCGCGAGTCCTCATCCAGGCCGCGATCAAGGGTGTTGAGGACCAGCTTGTCGGCTTGAAGGAAAACGTCATCATCGGCCGGCTCATCCCGGCAGGCACCGGCTTCCCCGGCGGCTACAAGGAGAAACTCATATGGGAAGCGACATCGAAACAATCAAGGAACGGCTAGGCATAGCCGAAGTCGTCGGCGGACACGTCAAACTGGAAAAGTCGGGTGCAAGCTTCAAGGGACGCTGTCCGTTCCACAACGAGAAGACCCCCTCATTCTTCGTCTCGCCCTTGCGCCAGAGCTATTACTGCTTCGGCTGCGGAGCCAAGGGAGACATCTTCACCTTCGTCGAAGAGACTGAAGGCCTCTCGTTCAAAGAAGCATTGAAAGAGCTTGCCCTCCGCGCGGGCGTCGAGCTCAAAGGCGCCGCGGTGAGCCGTCAGGCCAAGACCGAGAGGGATAAATTGAGGGCGGCGCTCGAGGCGGCAGCGGAATTCTTTGAAAAGAAGCTTGTCGAGAACGAACCCGCACAGAAGTACCTTCTCTCGCGCGGACTCTCGAAACAGACGATCAAAGAATGGCGGATCGGCTACGCCCCGGCCGAATGGCGCTCGCTGTATCACCACTTGGTGCCCATGGGCTTCTCTAAGGAAGTGTTGGTCAAGGCGGGCCTCGTCAAGCCGGTCACAGGAGCAGCCAAGGAACCCTATGACGTCTTCCGCGACCGGCTTGTCTTCCCGCTCGCAGACCAGAACGGGGAGATCGTTGCCTTCTCCGGCAGGGCTTTGGCGAAAGAAACGGAGCCGAAGTACCTAAACACGCCGGAGACGATGCTCTTTGCCAAAAGCGAGCTCCTCTACGGCCTCGGCAAGGCCAAGGCTGAAGTGAGGAAGAAAAACTATGCCGTGCTCGTCGAAGGCCAGATGGACCTCGTCCTCTCGCACCAGGCGGGCGTGCCCAATACCGTCGCATCCTCGGGCACGGCCTTCACCGCCGCCCACCTCGAGAGGCTGAAGCGCCTTTCGCCCCGGATCATCCTCGCCTTCGACGGCGACAGGGCGGGCGAGGCGGCAGCCGAAAAGGCCTCGGCCTTGGCGCTCTCCCTCGGGCTCGAAGTGAAGGTCGCCAGGCTTCCGGAGGGTGCGGATCCGGCCGACATGGTCGCGAAGAATCCGGAGGACTGGAAGGAGATTCTCCGACACGCCAAGCCCGCCGTCGAGCACTTCCTCGACCTCATTCTCGAAAGGGAGAAGGACCGGAGGAAGGCCTTAAAGGCCGTCGAGGAGAAGCTCCTCCCCATCCTCTCCTTCGTCGGGAGCTCGATCGAGCGTTCCCACTTTGCCTCGCTCATCGCGACGAAGACGGGGGTAAAGGAGGAAATGATCTGGGAGGATTTGAGGAAAGTGAAAGCGGGGAAGTCCCTTCCCGAAAAGCCGCTCTCCCCGGAACTTGAGACGAAGCGCCGCTCGCGTTCGGAGGAGTATGGCGAAGTGGTCGAGCTGCTCAAGGAAAATCCCCATGATCCCGATCTCCTCCGGCATCATGCGGAGCTCTCAAGTCACATGAAAATTGACCAGCTTGATGAGGAGATCGCAGCATTGCAGTTCGAGGTAGAAAATGGCGGAGAAGAAGTGCTGTCAAAAATCAGCACGCTCGTCCGTCAAAGGGATGAGGAGAGGAGAAAAGTGCTGTAGAATAATAAGTTGTTTCAATACCGATGGCCAAGGCAAAAAAACAAAAGAATAGAAGGACCACAAAATCCCGCCGTGGCGGGATCAAGAAAGCCCAGAAAAAGGGCAAGGCAGTTTCCAAGGCCGCAAAGAAGGGAGCCAAGTCTCCCAAGCAGACAAAGCAGAGGGTTGAGCAGGTTTTGAAGACCGACCGCCTCATTACGCGCGGCAAGGAGCGCGGCTTCGTGACGTATGACGAGATTTTGCGCGAATTCCCGACGATCGAAAACGACATCATGTTCCTCGACGAGCTCTACGAGAAGCTCCACAACATGGGCATAGATATCCTCGAGGGTGGCGGTCTTCTTGAAGTGCCGGAGGAGGTGACGGACAAGAAGTACGCCTACTCGCGGAGCGATTCCTCCTATGACTCGATCCAGATGTACCTGCGCGAGATCGGCCAGTACCCGCTCATCGCCGGCTCGATGGAGAAGGAATTGGCGAAACGCATCGAAGCGGGCGACGTGGACGCCAAGAATCTCTTGATGAAAGCAAACTTGCGCCTCGTCGTCTCGATCGCGAAGAAATACGCCAACCGCTCGCCCGACCTCACCCTCCTCGACCTTATCCAGGAAGGGAACTTGGGCCTCCACAAGGCGGTCGAGAAGTTCGACTGGACTAAAGGATTCAAGTTCTCGACCTATGCCACCTGGTGGATCCGCCAGGCGATCACCCGCGCGCTCGCCGACCAGAGCCGCACTATCCGCGTGCCGGTGCATATGGTCGAAACGATTGCGAAATACAAACAAGTGGTGCGCAGACTCACCCAAGATCTCGGCCGCGAACCCTTGCAGGAAGAGATCGCCATGGAAATGAACCTCGACGTCGACAAGATCTACCAGATCGAGAAGATCGACCAGTCCACCGTCTCGCTCGAGAGTCCTGTGGGCGAGGAGGAGGACGGCAAGAGTAAGCTCGGTGACTTCCTCGCCGACGATAAGATCCTCTCACCCGACCAGGATTCTTCCCGTCGCATTGTCTCCGACCAAGTCAAAGAGATCTTGAATGACTTGCCGCCGAAGGAGCGCAAGATCCTCGAAATGCGCCACGGTTTGCTCGACGGCTACACGCACACGCTTGAGGAAGTGGGCAAGGTCTTCGGCGTCACCCGCGAGCGCATCCGCCAGATCGAGGCCAAGGCGCATGAGAAGATTCGCCAACACGAGAAGATCGATCGCTTGAGAGGCTATTAGTTGATTAGCCCGTATAGGGCTTTCCAAATGGCGTACATGGCGTACGTATCTAATTTGCAGTATTCGCGCAGAGCGAGGACAATTTCCTCGGCTTCTTGGTTGTTCA